>JBBUEG010000022.1:0-10220 GCA_038056985.1 Patescibacteria group bacterium
GAAGCATCAAAAGAGTCATTTTGCCTTGGCGCAAATCCGAGCCGACCGGCTTGCCGATTTCTTGCTCATTGCCGAAAATTCCCAAAATATCGTCTTGGATTTGAAAAGCGATTCCCAGCGGTCGGGCAAAGGCGCGCAAGGATTTAATGGCCGATGATTTAGCGCCGCCCAATATGGCCCCGATCGCCAGTGGACTCTCTATGGTGTAGCTCGCGGTTTTGTAAAATTGAACTTTGAAAATATCGCTGGCTTTCGGATGATTTTTTAATTCTATGGCCACATCAAGAATTTCTCCGGCGCCGCATTTGAAAATCATTTGATTCATTTCTTCAAGCGCTCTTATTTTTTGTTTGTCCGGAAAATTTGATCGGGTAAACAATTCATAAGCCCAGACCGAAGAAATGTCGCCGGCTAAAATCGCCAGAGATTGGCCCAGATGATCGCGGTGGACGGGTGATATATTTTTAGAAAGAGAATTTGAAAAACGGCAATGCATTGACGGCCTCCCGCGGCGCAGATCGTCTTGATCAATTATGTCGTCGTGGATTAAAAAATACGAATGGATTAATTCCATTGCCGCGCCGATGTCGTAAATCGCCGGATTGATTTTTTCCCCTCCGGATAAATATCCTTGTACGGCCAGCGCAGCTCTGATTCTTTTTCCTCCATTGAGCGTCTGATCGGTCAAATATTGAGCCGTCTTGGCAATTACGGGATCAATCCGCTTGGCTTCCTTGATTTTTTGGGAAAAAAAACTTTCCAATCTTTTTTTGATTTGGTTTTTGATTTTGGTTATTTCTTGGATAAACATAATGGATTAATAATATCATTATTTTAGTTTTTTTGGTATATTTATGGCATTACTTATGCGCTTGCCCGATCTCAAAAATCCCAAGCGGCCGCGTTATCCGTAAATAATTTCTTGACTGGAGCGCCTTCAGCGCAAAGACGGAAGCTGGGGCGGCTAAATTCCTTTTGCCCATATGCGATTGTGATTCTCTGTGAACCAAAAGCTGCTTTCTTAAATAGCAAATCATCTGGTATAATAAGATCAGCCACAATACAAAGCTCTCTGATCTTTCGTCTGATAAACGATTTAGGGTCTTACAGTCGCGAACAAAGAGAGAGAAAAATCAGCAGCATTAGTATTATCAAATCAAGACTGAATTCTGAGGAAGCGGCAAAAAATTTTATCAACATCCGTATTGAGCAATATCTCCATCAATACAAAAAAACGATAAAAAATATTCCCAAGTCTTTTCGCTCCTCGTTCAATGCGCATTTGCGGCTTCTGAATTTCGCTTTACGCACTCATCAAATCAAAGATTATGAAGAAAGATAATGTTATTCTCGCGGACAATCTTGATCTCCAAGAAAAGCACATTCAAATAATCAAGGATGTGTCAATGAGATTGGCCGGAATTTTAAATATCGATCAAATTTCGGTCCTTGTCCTTGAAGTGCTTGTTAATACTCTGGGATACAAAATTTCCGCCGTTCAGCTAATTGACGAGGAAAAGAAGAATCTTCGTTTTCAGATTATTAATGCGCCTAAGATCGTTCTCCGGTTGGTCAAGCGCTTTCTTGGCTTTTCGCCGTCTGATGTTAAAATTCCGCTAACTGAGCGCAAGAGCTACCTTGTTCAGTCGTTCTTGGAAAAACGCATCACAAAATCAAACGATCTTTATTTTTTTAATTGTCCGGTCGTCAGCGCCCGCGTTACAAAAATAACGCAGAAAATTATGCGGCTGCGCGATATTGTCGCGGTTCCACTGATGATCAAGGGCGAGCCGATCGGCGTGCTATCAGTCGGATCGTCCAAAGAAATCAGCGATTCGGAATTGGAGTTTTTTAAAACATTCGCCAATCAGATTGCGATCGCGCTTTACAACGCCAAATTGCTGGACGAGCAAAAGGCGCAATACGCGGAGCTCCAAGCCGCTTACAAAAAGTTGGAAGAATTGCACCAATTGCAGAGCTTGGATCGGGCCAAGAGCGAATTTATCCGCGTGGCCTCCCACCAATTCCGTACCCCTTTGTCCGGTATCCGCTTTGAAGCCGAGTATATTTTGGAAAAAAGAGAGCGCGGTGATTTGGCGGAAGGCGAAGCGATTGACGGGATTATTCTCATTTATGAGCGCATCCTATTTCTAATCCGCACGCTTAATGACATATTTGATGTTTTGGAAATTGACCAAGGGGAAGCCAAAATAAAAAAAGAGGAAACTTCGTTCGCGGAAGCCGTAAAAGACGCGGAAGAAATTATCCGGCAGCCTTTTGTTTATACGCAAAATACCAAAAAGCTTACTATTGATATCAAGTCTGTCAAACAGCCGGTCTTGATTGACCGCGAAAAAGTAAAAAGAATCATCACCGTACTTTTGACCAACGCTTTTGTTTTCACGGACAAAAACGGAGAAATTTTATTACAGGCGAAAATAAAAGGCAAAGGGAAAAATCGCGCGCTGAATATTTTGATAAGCGACAACGGCATCGGCATACCGGCGGCGGAAAGAGCCAAAGTGTTTGAAAAATTTTATCGCGCCTCCAATGCTTCGCGTGCCGTCCCAAATGGCACCGGCCTCGGGCTTTTTATCGTCAAAACATTCGTGCAAATGCACGGCGGAGACATTGGTATTAAAGATGCAAAAGGCGGGGGAACAATATTTGACATATCTCTGCCGATTTAAGTTTTCAGAAAGCTTGATTTTTTTGAAATTTTTTGATATAATGAAGGTAATATATGGTAAAGACAACAACCATTGACGATATTTTCAAAGAATGCATAAAGAAAAATGCGTCCGATGTCCATTTGGTGGTCGGACGGCCGCCGGTCTTTAGGATTGACGGAAATCTTTTGTTGCAGGACAAATTTCCGGTATTGGACGAAGAATTGGCCAAAGAATTGGTGTTTTCCGTTCTTTCCAAAGGACAGCTGGAAAAATTCAATCAAGAAAAAGAAATTGATCTTTCCTACGACATTGAAAATATGGGGCGTTTCCGCATCAATTGCTACTGGGAAAGGCGGAATACGGCAATGGCCGCCAGGCTGATTCCCACATCTTTGCCCACGATGGAAGAATTGATGCTGCCTCAGGTCGTGTATTCGCTCTCCCGGCTTCATCAAGGTTTGGTCTTGGTGACCGGGCCGACCGGTTGCGGAAAATCAACCACTTTGGCTTCAATAATCAATCAGATCAATGACGAGCGGAGTGTCAATATCATCACGCTGGAAGATCCGATTGAATTTTTGCATTATTCCAAAAAAAGCATAATCTCCCAGCGCCAACTGGCCGACGATATGCTGTCTTTTCCGGACGCTTTAAAATACATCGTGCGCCAGGACCCCAATGTGATCTTGGTCGGCGAGATGCGCGATCTGGATACCATCGCCACCACAATCACTTTGGCCGAAACCGGACACTTGGTACTGGCCACTCTTCATACTTTGTCCGCCAGCCAGACCATTGATCGCATTATTGATGTCTTTCCTCCATATCAGCAAAATCAAGTTCGTTTGCAATTGTCTTTGTCTTTGCGCGGCATCATTTCCCAGCAGCTTTTGCCGAGGGTAGGCGGCGGCCGCGTCTCATCGCGCGAGGTTTTAATCAATAATCCGGCTGTGGCCAATCTTATCCGCGAAAATAAAATCCCCCAGATCAAATCAATAATCCAAACCTCAATGGCTGAAGGGATGGTGACGATGGATAATTCCTTAAAGCAATTGGCGTCCCAGGGATTGATTTCCAAAGAAACAGCCCTGATGTACGCGACTTCAAAGCAGATGATTGATTAAAACTTGCGGAATCACCGCCCTCCTTCACTAAAGTTTCGGAGGGTAAAAAAATAAAAAACCTCCACAATGCTTGTCTGGAGGTTTTTTATATGTACATTTTATTTTAAGTATTAGGCGCTCTAGCTTTTCAGCGCGTCTTTCAATGTTTTTCCGGCTTTGAATTTCGGCACTGTGACGGCCGGAATCTGGATTTTTTCTTGCGGTTTTTGGGGATTGACGCCCATTCTGGCTTCGCGCCGTTTTGAGGAAAAAGTGCCAAAACCGGTGATGGTTACCTCGCCGCCGCTTTTGATGGTTGCGGTGATAATTTCAACCAAGCCGTTGACAGCACCCTCGGATTGCTGGCGCGAAAGATTGGCTTTGGCAGCCAATTGCTCAATGAGTTCCAATTTGTTCATAAAACACCTCCTTTCTTTTTTAAGATATGATCAGACCGTTTACCTGGCGTATTCGATTACTCTTGTTTCTCTAATGATCGTCACTTTAATTTCTCCGGGATAAGCCAGCTCGGCTTCAATTTTCATTGCGATGTCCTTGGCCAGTTTGTAAGCTGCCAGATCGTCTATGGCTTGGGGCTCTACAAATACGCGCAATTCCCGTCCGGCTTGGATGGCGTAAGTTTTCTCAACGCCTTTGAATTGGTTGGCGATTTGTTCCAAATCGGTGAGCCGTTTCACATACTGCTCGTAAGTTTCCTTGCGCGCTCCCGGACGACCGCCGGAAATGGCATCCGCGGCTTTGACAAGCATTGCTTCCACGGATTTTGGCCGGTCTTCGTGGTGGCCGATGCATTGATAGGCGATTTCGTCGGCAAATCCGAATTTTTTCATTATATTGAATCCGATTTCCGGATGCCCGCCTTGCACCTCGTGATCCACCGCTTTGCCGATGTCGTGGAAAAGACCGCCGATGCGCACGACTGACAGATTCGCTCCGATCTCTTTAGCCAAAAGCATGGCAATGTGGCACACTTCCAAAGAATGGCGCAAGACATTTTGGCCGTAGCTCGTGCGGAATTTCAGCCGGCCCAAAAGCTGGACCAATTTCGGATCAACCGATCCCACGCCGGCTTCCTCCAGCGCTTCTTCTCCGGCTTTGCGCATTTCTTCGGCCAATTCCCGCTTTGATTCTTCCACCATTTCTTCAATCCGGCCAGGATGAATTCGGCCGTCGCCGATGAGCTTGTCTATGGCGCGTTTGGCAATCTGGCGCCTAATGGCGGAAAAGCCGGAAACGATAATAGTCAGAGGCGTTTCATCTATGATCACTTCCACTCCGGTCAATTGTTCAATGGCCCGGATATTGCGGCCTTCTTTGCCGATGATCCGGCCTTTCATATCTTCGGAAGGAATGGTGACAATTGAGGTGGTCGTCTCCGAAGTGTGGGGCGCGGCGCACCGCATAATGGCCGTGGACAAAATCGTCCGCGCTTTTGTCTCCACTTCGGTGGTGGTCATTTTTTCCAATTCCTGCAAACGGTGTGCGCCTTCTTCTTTAACATCATCTTCAACCGCCTGGAGGAGTAATTGTTTGGCGTCGTCGCGCGACAGCTGGGACATTTTTTCCAGCTTCACCGCCTCTTCTTCGCGTAATTTTTGTATCTGTTCTTTTATGTCGTCAATTTGTTTGCCTTTTTCATCTAATTTGGTTTTCTTGTCTTCCAGCCCCAGAAGCTTTTGATCAAACATTTCTTCGCGTTTTTCCAAACGGCGCTGAATGTTTTGCAGCTCGGAGCGCATTTCCCGCTCTTCGCGCTTAGCCACATCAATAATGCCAATCGCCTTGTCTTTGGCCTGCAGCTGCATTTCTTTGGCTTTGTTTTGCGCTTCGGAAAGAACAGTATTCGCTTTTTGTTCAATATTGGCGAATAATTTTTGCGCGATGATTTTACGCGCTACATAACCGATCGCTCCCCCGGCCGCCAGAGCGATTATAATAAAAAGAATTTGTAAAAATTCCATAGGAATCCTTTGATAAACCGCAACAATTCAAAAAGGCAAATAACCCCGTTTTATCAAAAGAGGCTGATTTGATTTGAATAAAATTGGCCAAATACTTCATATTTTCCGATTTTAGAGAAAAGTTGCGATTAGTTTAGCTAAATATACATCCATCTTAGCATAAAAAAAATCCCTCCGCAAGGGTCAGGCTATTTTAAAGCCGCCGGATATTTTCTCAATCTTTCCATTAATGGTAAAGCCGGCGGCTTTTTTGTGCCCGCCGCCGCCGAAAAATTTGGCCAAACTCATTACATCAACATTTTCGCGCGTGGTGCGGAGGCTCCCTTTGAGCGTGCCGTCCGATTGTTCGGTCAAAACCATCACGGCTCGGGCGTCCAAGGTATTTAAAAAATTCGCCAAACCGGTGGATTCGTTTTCCTTCAAGCCCGCTTCCTTCAAATCCTCCTGGGTGATGAATGTGACGGCAATATTCCAGGGATTGTCGGCGGACAGATTAGCCAAGGCTTTACCCCAGAGTTTTAAAACCGTCAGATTTTTATTAAAGAAAATATGTCGGCTGATGTCGCGGAATTTGGCGCCGTGGGCAAGAAGCCTGGAAGACGCTTCTATTACCGAAGCGGTGGTGGCCGCGTTGTGAAAGGTCATTGTGTCCGTCATCATGCCGTTTAAAAGGCAGGTGGCGATATCGGCGTCAAGCGGAATGTGCAAATCGCGGAAAAATGAGTAGATGATTTCCGTGGTGGAAGCCGCGTCGGTTTTTACGATATTCAGATCGCCAAATAAGGAATTTGACGCGTGGTGGTCAATATTGATCAAAAAAGGCCGGAGGGTAAATCGGGAAATTTCTTCATCCACTCCGGCATATTTGAGATTGGAAGAATCCAGAATAATTATCAAATCCAATTCTTCGCTCCAGGCATTTTTGTCGCCGGTCACATAGCCGGTAAAAGGTAAAAATTCAAAATCCGTCGGCAAGGGGCTCGCGGAAAAAATTTTAAAATCAGTTCTGCATTTTTTTAAATAGCCTGCCAAAGCGCAGGCCGAGCCCAGAGTATCGCCGTCCGGTTTTTTATGGACGACCAGAAGAATTTTTTTCGCTTTATCCAAACGCTCTTTGAATTGCCGGAATTCGTTTATGGAAATTTCAGTCATATTTTTCTTCTTTTATTTTGTCCAGCAGTTCTTCAATGTGCTCGGCTTTTTCTTCGGTTTCGTCAATAAAAAAATGAAGGCGCGGAACATGGGCTATTTTTAATTTTGAAAAAACGATTTTTTGGATTTCAAAAATTGATTTTCTGATTTTATCCAAGGCTTCTTTTTTCTTGGCCAGCGGCAGGACGCTGACGAAGATTTTCGCGTGCCCGAGATCGGCGGCCGTATCCACGCGCGTGATCGTCGCCAATACGCCGGGCTCAAATTCAATGTTTTCTATAAAAATTTCAGCAATGATCTGCTGTAAAAGAGCGTTGATTTGTTCTATTCGATGCGACATAATTGTAGTGAGTCGTAAGCTGACTACAAACTCAAGACTCAAGGGTTCTCTTCTTTTGTTCTTCGTGGAACACTTCTATTTCATCGTCAATTTGCGGTAAAATGTGATATTTCAATTTCAGGCCGCATTCGCTGCCGCTTTGAATTTTATCCACCGCATTGATGCCGCTTCTCAATTCCGCGACCAATCCGGAGTCTATGATTTCGCCTTTGCGCTTTAAGAAATATTTTTCATCGGGCTTTAATTCCCCGTCAATCGTTTGCGCGCCGACGATTACAGCAGACGCGTCCGATTTGAAAATTTTGAGCACGCGGGCTTTGCCTAAAGTAGTCTGCACAATTTCCGGAGGAATGAGATCTTCCAGAGATTTTTTAATATCGTCAATCAGTTCGTAAATTACGGCATAGGTGCGCAGCTCGGTATTTTTCATTATGGCGATTTCTTTGGCCGCGGGCGTGGCTTTTACATTAAAGCCGATGAGCTTCGCGCCGATTCCGGCACTACTCACCACATCGCTTTCGGTAATATTGCCCAGCCCTTTATCCACAATGGCGATAGACACTTCCTCGTGCTTGATTTTAAGAAGCGATTCGGCAATGGCTTCCAGACTGCCCAAAGTATCGGCGCGGATGATAAGATTCAATTTTTTGACTTTTGAATCAGCTGTTTGTTTGATTAATGATTTGAGGCGCAAATGCTCAAGCTCCCTGACCTTTAATTGTTTTTTCATTTCTTTTACATCTTGTGATGACTCCAAAATATCGCCGACGGCCGGCACTTCCTTGAGTCCGGAGATCCTTACGGGGGTGGATGGTCCCGCTTCTTTAATCAAATGAGTGGCAAAATTTTTCATCGCCCTGATTTTTCCGACGATTGATCCGATGGTCACCCAATCGCCCTGGCGCAAAGTGCCGTTTTGAATGAGTACCGTCGCCACCACGCCTTCGCCCTTGTCCAAATGCGCTTCAATTATAATGCCGCGCGCCGGATCTTTCGGATCGCCGTATATTTGCCGCCTCTCCCGCTCAACATCGGCCAAAAGAAAAAGGCTTTCCAAAAGCTCGGAAATTCCTTCGCCCGACTTAGCGGATATTGGAGCAAATATGTTTTTTCCGCCCCACTCCTCGGGCATTATTCCCAGATTGGATAATTCTCTTTTTACCCGGTCAATGTCAGCGCCCGGCTTATCCATTTTATTCACGGCCACGACAAACGGCAGATTGGTTTTTTGAATTATTTTTATTGACTCTTCGGTTTGCGGCTTTACTCCGTCGTCGGCCGCCACCACCAAAACGCAAATATCGGCCGCTTGCGCCCCGCGCGATCGCATAGCCAAAAAAGCCTCGTGCCCGGGCGTGTCAATGAAAGTGATTTTTTTACCGTTGTGTTCGGCTTGGTAAGCGCCGATGTGCTGGGTGATGCCGCCCACCTCGCCCTCGGCCACTTTGGTTTTGCGGATCGTGTCCAAAAGCGTGGTTTTTCCGTGGTCCACATGCCCCATCACCACCGCGACGGGCGGACGGGGAATAGTCGTGCCGATTTTTATTTCCGCCGGAGCAATATTGATTTCATCCGGCTTTGGTTCTGTTTTGGGAAGGACTTTTACGCCAAAATCCATGGCTACGATTGAAGCCGAATCAAAATCAATTCGTTCGTTTAAAGTCGCGAGCACGCCGTTTTTCATCAAGACCGACATAACATCGGCGACATGAGTGCCCAAGAGAGTCGCCAGATCGCGCACCGTAATTGTCTGGGCAATGGTGATCTCGGACGGCTGGCTGCCGGAGCGCTCTTCTCTTTGTTTGGCCGCCTGCTGGATGACAAATTGCTTGCGGACTTGCGTTCGCTCTTGGCTGATGCGCCGGATTATTTCTTGGGCCGTGCGATTATCCACCTTGATCGCTTTTGCGCCCACGTCAAAACCAAGGGCGATTATTTTCTCCCGCAATTCAGGAATCGGCATTCTTAATCTTCTGGCCAGTTCTGATAAATTCATACCCCGCAGTAGAACTTTGACAATTATTTTTTAATAAAATTCCTTGGCTTTTTGCAATTACTCTTTTTGAATAATCTTCAGTTTAATTCCATCTTTTTATTTGCCCGTGCAGTGAAAGTCAAAGTTTCACTGCGGGGCATATTTTATAACCATAGCACGAATATATTTAAAAATCAAGGGTTTGCAATAAAATGAAAAGCTGCGATGTTATTCTGTGGCTTGAAGAAAAATTATTAGATCTCGCCGACCGGTCTTAAAAAAAATTCAAATGGTCCCAAGATTTCGTCTTGGGACTTTTTATTCACTAATAATGAATTAAACTATGCTTGTAAAAAAACAAGGGTACGCGGAGTTTCCTCGTGCGTACCCATTTAAACGGAGTAGTAGCAGCTGACCTTTGTATGGTTATTTTGCGATTTTCAAAAGGGCGTTGAGGACGGCGGAAAGATCCACTGTTCCCGTGCTTCCGCTAAAGTGTTTCATGTTATGTTTAATAATGATTTTTGAATTGAGTTTGTTTTTAAAGTCGTCTTGATTATCCAAGGAAACATAAGGATCGTCGTCTGAAAATATGGCAACGCTTTTTGTGAGATGCGATTTTACTTTTTCCAAATCAAGAGGCGTGGTCAGCCACTCGCGGGCAACATCGCGGACAATGTCTTCGTCTTCCAGATTGGTCAGCCGTTTAAAAAATCCGGCGACAAAAATCACGCCGCCGATTTTCGCGCCATCGGGAAGCGATTCAAGGTAGCGTGCGATTGTCTGACAGCCCATGCTGTGTCCGACAAAATAGGTTTGTCCATCAGCAATTCCGACCGCCTTAACAAGCGCTGGCACCCATTTATTGATTCGCGGCTCATTCGCTTGGGGCAGCTGCGGCACAAAAACCTTAAACTCTTTTTCCTCAAGTTTTTTCTTTAACCAAGGAAACCATCCTTCTTCCGGATAGCCGTCCCAACCATGAACTATAAAAAC
>JBBUEG010000023.1:0-4721 GCA_038056985.1 Patescibacteria group bacterium
ATTCATTAATTTTTTCGCTTCCCATTGCACGGCCCGCTCCAGATCGCCTCTTTTCATCGGGGGAAAACTGACCACGGCGTTAAATACCGCGAAATTGGGCAAAGCCGCGCACACATGGCGGCTTTGGCAGCGCGATTTTTCAACCAGCAATTTCAATCTTTTGGCAAGGGAGTCAACTTCTTTGTCCGACAAATCGTTATTTATTGAAAATGGAGCGGCCACTGATCCGTAGGTAAAAAGCTTGGGCCGTTTGTTCTCAAGATGGAATTCCACAAGCTTTATTTCCGCCGATCCCAAATCAATTCCCAAGAAACCGGCGCTTTTATTTGTCGCCATATAAGGTTGACATTAAATGCAAAAATTTATACAATACAAGTATTATCAATTATACCATAAATATTATTATTAGCAATTATTCAATATATGACTACGCCCTTAATTATCACGCTTATTGTCATCGTCGTCTTGGCTCTGATCGCGGTCTTTATTTACAATTCGCTCATTGTCAAGCGTAATCGCGTGGACGAGGCCTGGAGCGATATCAATGTGCAATTAAAAAGACGGTACGACCTGATCCCCAATCTCGTGGAAACGGTCAAGGGCTACGCCAAGCACGAAAGAGAGCTTTTTGAAAAAGTAACACTTGCCCGATCCGCGGCCATGGGCGCCGGAACGATAGCGGAAAAAGCCCAGGCGGAAAATATGCTTTCGCAGACTTTGAAATCGCTTTTCGCGGTTTCGGAAAATTATCCGGATCTTAAAGCGTCGCAAAACTTCCTGCAGCTTCAAGACGAATTGTCCGACACGGAAAACAAGATCCAAGCGTCTCGTCGATTCTATAACGGCAATGTGCTTGAATTCAATAATACCATCCAGCAATTCCCGACCAATGTTTTTGCCGGAGCATTCAATTTCTCAAAACGGGACTTTTTCCAACTGGAAAGCGAAGCGGAAAAGCAAGTACCGAAAGCGTCATTCTAGCTTCAAAAGCTTCATCAGCTTCACTAGCTTTTTAGATTGATCGTCCCTAACAAGCTAAGGAAGCTCTGGAAGCTAACGAAGCTACACAAATATGTACAATCAAATCGCCCTCAACAAACGAAGAACGGTTATTTTAATTGCGGTTTTTATCGCGATTATTTTAGCTGTCGGCTATGTGATCGGAATCATCTCAAATAATAATCCTTCCGCATATCTTGTCTTTGCTTTCGGATTTGCCGCAATCTCATCCTTGGCCGGTTATTATTCCGGCGACAAAATGGCGCTGTGGTCGGCCGGGGCCGTGCCCATTCAAAAAGAGCAGAATCCTTATGTGTACCGAATGGTGGAAAATCTTTGCATTACGGCCGGACTCCCGGCTCCGAAAGTTTATCTCATTCCCGAGCCAATGCCCAATGCTTTTGCTACGGGCAGGGATCCCAAACACGCGTCAATCGCTTTGACCACCGGACTTATAGAACGGCTGGAAAACGAGGAGCTGGAAGGAGTGATCGCCCACGAACTTTCGCACATAAAAAATTACGATATCAGGCTTATGACCATTGCGGTCGCTCTGGCCGGTACGATCGTTATTCTTTCCGACTGGTTTTTACATATGGGATTTTTCGGCGGACGGCGCAATGACAATAATCGCGGCGGCGGCGCTTTGGGAACAGCGATCTTCGTTTTGGGGATTCTTATGATGATCTTGGCGCCCTTGATCGCCCGCTTGATTCAATTGGCCATTTCCAGGCGCAGAGAATTCTTGGCCGATGCCTCGGGCGCCTTGCTTACGCGCTATCCGACCGGCCTTGCCTCGGCTTTGCGCAAAATCAGCGAATACAAACAGCCGATGATTCACGCGTCCAATGCCACGGCCCATCTGTACATCGCCAATCCCTTTGGCGGATCAGGCAAACGGCTGGTGGCGATGTTTTCCACTCACCCGCCTATTGAAGACCGCATCAAAGCGCTGGGAGAAATGATTATCTGAAGCCGTAGAGCCGTAGAGCTATACAGCCGTAAAGTATGAATCCTGTACTCTATGGCTTTACGGCTTTTACAGCTTTACGGCTTTTTATAAATGAAATGAAGCAAGTAGCCTCTCGTATTATTAAAACTATCGCTGATATTATTTTCCCCGTAGAATGCGTCGGCTGCGGCCAGGCAAACGAATTTCTTTGTTCTTCCTGCGCTTCTAAGATTAAAATAATTCCGGTCCAAACCTGCCACTACTGCCGCAAACCGCAGCCGTTTGGGAAAACTTGCGATCAATGCGCCAACAAAAATCGGCTGGACGGCTTATTTATTTTAGGGCCTTACGATCAACCGATCTTAAAAGAGGCGATTCACGCATGGAAGCACGAACGAGTAAAAGAAATTGGGAATATTTTAGGATTGCGACTCGCCAATCTTCTTGCTCCTGATTTTTTTCAAAAAAATTCTGCACCAGAGGCGCATTCGCCTTCGGCGAAAATCATAGTACCGATTCCTTTGCGTAAACCAAGGCAATTTGATCGCGGATTCAACCAATCGGAACAGTTGGCGCACATTTTAGCCAATGAATTTAAAATCCCGGCAAAAGCATTGCTTGTAAAAACAAAAGATACCGAACCTCAATCTTCTTTGAATCGGGAACAGCGCCTCCGAAACATCCGCGGCGTTTTCGCCTTGGCAAATGGTGAAAAATTAAACGGCGAAAACACAATTCTTGTTGACGATATCACCACTACCGGCACAACACTGGAAGAAGCGTGTCTGACTTTAAAAAAAGCGTGCGCAAAAACCGTTTGGGGAATCGCTCTCGCTCATGGTTCTTAAATTATGCAATTCAAACTAAAATCTCCATACAAGCCCACCGGCGATCAGCCGCAGGCGATTGATGAACTGATTACCAGCCTGCAAAAAAAATATGGCAAGCAGACTCTTTTGGGCGTCACCGGTTCGGGTAAGACTTTTACCATCGCCAATGTGATTGAGAAAGTTCAAAAACCGACGCTGGTGATTTCTCACAATAAGACTTTGGCCGCCCAGCTGGCCGCGGAATTCAAGGATTTTTTTCCGGACAATGCGGTGCATTATTTTGTTTCTTATTATGATTATTACCAGCCCGAGGCGTACATTCCCCAGACCGACACTTATATTGAAAAAGAAACGGCCATCAATGAAGAAATAGATCGTTTGCGCAACGCCGCCACGGCCTCGCTTCTTTCCAGGCAGGATGTGATAATTGTCGCGTCCGTTTCCTGTATTTACGGCTTGGGCAATCCGCAAGATTATCTGGACGCAAGCTTTGAGCTACGAATCGGCCAGGCAATAAAATTGCGCGAAGTAATGAGGAATTTAATCAATTTGCAATATGAAAGAAGTACGGCCGATATTCACCGCGGCAGCTTCCGAACCAAAGGCGATACCTTGGAAATTTATCCGTCGTACGAAGAAACGGTTTGGCGCATCCAATTTTTCGGCAACGCCATTGAAAAAATATCCAATATTCACCCGCTAACCGGCCAAGAAAACAAAAAGGTTTCTGATTTGCGCGTTTTTCCGGCCAAGCACTTTGTCGCACCCAAAGAAAAAACCGCTTCGACGATTAACCTGATTGAAGAAACATTGGAACAGCATTTGATAAATCTTAAAAAAGAAAAAAAGATTTTGGAGGCGGAGAGGATCGCCCGCCGCACCCGCTTTGATATTGAGATGATCAAGGAAACGGGCTATTGCCAAGGCATTGAAAATTATTCACGCCATTTTGACGGACGGGTATCCGGCGAGCCGCCCTTTACGCTGATTGATTATTTTATTAAATCCGCCGGAGAAAAAAACTTTTTGACAGTCATTGACGAGTCCCATATCACCGTGCCGCAAATCGGCGGGATGTACGAGGGCGATCGCTCCAGAAAACAAACTCTGATTGACTACGGATTTCGCCTGCCCTCGGCATTGGACAATCGGCCCCTCAAATTTGACGAATTTACCGAAAAAATCGGCCAAGTAATTTTCGCATCCGCTACTCCGGCTCAATATGAATTTAATAATTCACAAGCCGTCATTGAGCAACTGATTCGGCCGACCGGACTCCTTGATCCGAAAATTGAAATACGAAAAACCGCCAATCAAATTGACGACATTTTAAATGAAGCGGGCAAGCGCGTTAAAAATCACGAACGGGTGCTGATCACCACTATTACCAAGCGCTTGGCCGAAGATTTGTCAAAGTATTTGGAAAATGCCGGCCTGAAAGTCACTTACCTTCATTCGGACATTGAAACATTTGAGAGATTGGAGATTTTGCGGAAATTAAGGAAGGGAATTTATGATGTTGTGGTGGGAATCAATCTTTTGCGTGAAGGGCTGGATTTGCCCGAGGTATCGCTCGTAATAATCTTGGACGCGGACAAAGAAGGATTTTTGCGGTCTGTCTCCTCGCTTATTCAGACAATGGGACGGGCGGCGCGTCATTCTCAAGGCCAAGTGATTATGTACGCGGATAATCTTACTCGTTCAATGAAAGAAGCGATCAGCGAAACCGATCGGCGCCGCAATGTCCAGGAAGTTTATAATAAAAAACACAACATTAAGCCAAAAACAATCCATAAAGCCATTCGCGAAGACACTTGGATTCCGGTAAAAAAAGAAAAAGCGATTCCTAAAATTAATTTATATAAAATCCCGCAAGAAGAATTGCCTTTTACAATAAAAGATTTGACGAATAAAATGGAGCTGGCGGCCCAAAATCTGGA
>JBBUEG010000024.1:0-5188 GCA_038056985.1 Patescibacteria group bacterium
ATTTCCGATGTGCGCATGATTGTAAATAGTCGGCCCGCACGAATAAAATCCGACCGAAGATTTGTTGATCGGACGAAAGATCTGCTTTTTTCGGGCGAGAGTGTTATAAAATTTTATTACAGCCATACTGCAACAGTATACTAAACTTTTTGGTAAAAACAAAGGCGTGTCGTCGGCTTGCCTTGAGTTTTTGGGCGTTTTTTGTTATATTTGATTTTCAGCTACCAAACATTGATTTAATATGAATAAACAAATTATCACTCGTCGAGCCGTGAATCAAGTCTTGAGCGATTATTGGCGCCAATACCGGACTTATCCTTGGATCGCGATCACCGCTTTTTTTACTCCGGCTATTGGCTCAATATTCGTGTTTTTTGTTCCGCCCTTGATCGTGGCGAAGATTATAAATATTTTTATTGAGCAAAACGAGATTTCACTGAATACGGCCGGTGTTTATATCGCGCTACTCGGCGGATCTTGGCTTTTCGGAGAAATTCTTTGGCGCATTGGGCTTCATTATCTTATCAAGCTTGAGGCAAAGGGGATAAATAATCTATGCAAAACGGCTTTCCAAAGGCTCATGGAGCGCGATTATGATTTTTACGCCAATAATTTTGTGGGCTCATTGAGTAAAAAAGCTATGGCGTTTTCGCGAAGTTTTGAAATATTTTCCGATACGATGCTTTTTAATATCACCACAAATATTTTTCCGATAATATTTGCGGTTGTGATTTTATGGGCTTATTCTCCGTGGATTCCTTTTGTGCTGATTTTTTGGATTGTCCTGACGATCATTATTGCTCTTCCGATTGTTCGCCGCCGCTCCAAATTGGTGGCTCTTCAGCATAATGCCGGAAGCCGAATGGTCGGCCGATTATCAGATTCGCTGACCAATATTTTGGCCGTCAAATCGTTTGCCAAAGAAAAGCAAGAATCCGATATTTACGGGAATTACGCGAATGATTATGCCGATAAATATAAAAAGGCGGCGGATTTTCAAAATCTCAAATTTGACACGATAATTTCGCCGATTTATGTGATAACCAATGTGAGCGGATTGATCGCGGCTGTCTTTTTCACGCAGTGGCTGAATCTTTCGGCCGGCGTGATTGTCGTAGTCTTCTCGTATTATTCTTTGATTTCCAGAATATTTTGGGAGATTAATAAAGTCTACCGGCATATAGAATCATCCATTAGCGAGGCATCTGAATTCACGCAATTACTGATTGATCCACCTCTGGTCCAAGACGCTCCGGAAGCGCGCCAACTTCAAGTCACCAATGCCAATATTAGATTTAATAAAGTGGATTTCAAGTACAATGACGGCGATCAGGATGAGAAAAATCTTTTCTTGAATAAATTCAATCTGGATATCAAAAGCAAACAAAAAGTAGGCCTAGTCGGATCTTCGGGCGGAGGCAAGACGACAATCGTAAAACTTCTCTTGCGATTTATTGATTTGCAGTCTGGCGAAATCACCATAGACGGCCAGGATATCAGTAAGATCTCGCAGATCTCTTTGCGCGATGCGATCGCTTATGTGCCGCAAGAGCCTTTGCTTTTCCACCGGTCATTGTTTGAAAATATTTCGTACGGAAATGAAAATGCATCGGAAGCCGATGTCGTCAAGGCCGCCAAATTGGCACACGCCGATGAATTCATAACCAAATTGCCGCATGGCTACGAGACTCTGGTGGGCGAGCGCGGCATTAAATTAAGCGGGGGACAGAGGCAGAGAGTCGCTATTGCCCGCGCATTACTTAAAAAATCCTCAATATTGCTTTTGGACGAGGCGACAAGCTCTCTTGACTCCGAGTCGGAAAAATACATCCAGGAGAGCTTGCTGGAATTAATGAAAAATAAGACAGTATTGGTGATCGCGCACCGCCTTTCTACTATAAAGCACTTGGACAGAATCATTGTCCTAAAAGAAGGTAAAATCATCCAAGACGGCGCTCACAATGATCTTATCAAACAAAAAGGCCTCTATGCCGAATTATGGGGACACCAATCCGGAGAATTTTTAGGGGAATAATGCGATAAAGCTTGCGCGATTCTTGCGCGATTTTAAAAAAAGCGAGGCCTATATGGCGCCTCGCAGCACTAAGAATTTATGTACAGCAATTGTAACATCCTCCACATCCGCCACAGCATGGGCAAGCAACATTTTTAAAGCCATAGCATTCAGTGCAGTCGTCCGGCTCGAATATAACATCATGAGTCGTATCTGCTACCTCGACAAGCAATCCCTCTTGTTCTTTCGGTTCAAAACCCGATCCATTACAGCGTGGACAAGTAATCCTACCTCTGCCATGACATTCTAAACACATTTTAATTTTATTCACCCCCTCCCTTTGTTGTTTGAAATAAGGTACGAAAATCAGCTAAATGTTAGCAAATTCCCTTTAACATTTCAATCCCTTGTCTTTGCAAGACTTATAACCAAATTTCCACGATCGTGCTAAAAAGGTAATAATTTAAAAGCCGCTCAAACGGCGCAACCAAATCCGCTTGAATTCCAAGCGGGTTTTTGGTATAGTAAAAACAAGAAAACACCGCGAAACTATTGCAGATATCACACATGCGCGTTGACTTCAGTTTCGTAATCTACTATAATCTAATATAGTTAAAGTATAAGATAATTTACTTGCATTGAGGGGGTACAAATATGCTAAAAAACAACCGTTTTGACGAAAGGATTTCGTCTATCCCGTCAGAGCTTTGGTCAAAGATAACGCAAATAGACGAATTAAAAGGGCAGTGGATCGCCGGGGCCCGTCTTTCACCGCAAGTTTTAGGCCGTCTCAAGCGGTCAGTTTTAATTACTTCAACCGGTGCATCAACTCGCATTGAGGGTGCGCGTCTGTCTGATGAGGATGTTGAGAAGCTGATGCGCGGCATTGATATCCAAAAATTCACGGATCGCGACAAGCAGGAAGTAAAGGGATATTTTGAATTGCTTGAAAAAGTTTTTGATTCTTGGAAATCGCTCAAATTTTCGGAAAGCAATATAAAAAATTTTCACAAAGAGCTTTTGAAATATGTAAAAAAGGATGAGCGCCATAGAGGCGACTACAAAAAAGTGGAAAATAAAGTGCACATGATTGACGCGGCCGGTAAATCTGTTGGCGTGCTTTTTGATACCGCGCCGGATTACCTTACGCCCAAAGAAATGCAGGAATTGGTTGAGTGGGCCCAAGAGGCGCTGGCAGAAAAAAAATATCACCCGCTTCTTATAGTGGGCAATTTTCTTGTTGAATTTTTGCAGATCCATCCATTTCAAGACGGCAATGGACGGCTTAGTCGCGTACTCGCAAATCTTCTTTTGCTCAAAGCGGGATATTTGTATATGCCTTATATTTCGCATGAGAAATTGGTTGAGGATAACAAACCGGAATATTACCTTGCGCTTCGCCAAAGCCAGAAGACATTCAAGACCGACAAAGAAAGCATTATCTCGTGGCTTGATTTCTTTTTTATCATTTTCTTAAAACAATCAGAGATGGCCGTTGAATTACTCTCTAAAGAAAATATTGAAAAACTTTTTTCCAAGAAGCAACTTTCGGTATGGCAATATTTACAAGAGGTGGAAGAAGCCTCTCCCGGCGAAATTGCCAAAAAAGCAAAAGTCGCCCGGCCAACTGTCAGTCAAGCCCTTGATAAACTCCTGCGCCTCAAAAAGGTTGAGCGTATCGGGCTTGGAAGAAGCACGAGGTATAGAAAAGTATGAAGATAAAGTCGGCAAACGGCGCAAATAACGAATTTAGCTTGCGCGATTTACTCAACACAGTCAAATAACGAATTATCACACAATCTCCACGATCGTCGTTATAACAGCACTTTTAGTTTATTCTCTAATTCGCGCGAATAGGAGAATACGAAAAATTAAACCCAAAATCGCTTCCGATTTCGCGGAATTTTATCAAAATATTCAAAAATATCATTTTGCGTTTCAGCCGCGCCATCCCACCAAACTTGCATTGCTCATTCGAAGCTTTTTTATCCGCTAAAGCCCTGATTGCCGTCAGGCAGGTTTATGCGTAGGCGGAACGCGAAAGAGGGGAGTCTATAAGCATATCGCAAGAAACAACATTCCGACATTCTCAAGAATGTGAGAATGTCGTCAATCTCTAATTCTTTCGATATATTGCCGTAATCGTGTCATATTGATACGATTACGATAAAAAACGGCCAAAAACAGCATTAAACTACGCGGTAAAATAATAGGGGGGAACGCCAACCTCGTCTCGGATTTTTTGAAATAATATCTTATGATACGCGTCGTTTACATTGTTTGCTTTACGCTTTTGGGAATAATGACCCAATTCATAATTCATGCTTTGCTTGAGAAGTGGTATATTTACAGACTTATTGAAGACTTTGATTCATACAGCCTGGGATTTACTTGGGCACAATGGTTTTTGATCCATCATGTGGCAACAGTTATTCTATTCGCGGCCGGAGCATTTCTCGGTTTTTGGCAAGGCGTTTACTTGTGGCGTAAAATTTATGAATAATTCAAAACTCATTAATTTTTTTTATTTATCCTAATCATTCCAATATTCTTGAGAATGTGAGAATGTTGTGCTATACTTCAAATATTATAAGTAAAGTAACTTGTCTATGGCCAAAGACCCAAAAACCCCTAAACAAATGGAGCGCCATCTCAAGGGAGTTTCCAATCATCGGCGGATTGAAATTTTAATGATGATAGCAAAAAATGACGGTATTATCTTAGAGAGCATCGCGGAAAACTTGAATTGCAATATTAAAACAATCTCCGAACACACGCGCCGCCTGGTGTACGCCGGTTTGATTAATAAAAAATACGAAGGCCGCTCCGTAATGCACGCGCTCTCGCCTTACGGCAAAACCTTTTACCGCTTCATTGAAACATTCCAACATTCTTGAGAATGTGAGATTGTCGGCCAATATTGAATTACAATTCATTTATGGTAAACCAGCAGGATAGAAAATACAAAATAATGTATTTTGAAGATGATGCTTCTCATTCTGGTTTGTATGGAACAAAATTAAAGATTGAAGGTTTCGATGTTGTAATTTACGAAAGTCCCACCTCGGATCCGGCTGGCGCGGTCATTAAAATAAAGCCCGATTTAATAATGATGGATCTTATCATGCCCGTAATGGACGGATTTGATGCGATTAAATTATTGAAACAGGACGA
>JBBUEG010000024.1:5288-13170 GCA_038056985.1 Patescibacteria group bacterium
TTATCATGCCCGTAATGGACGGATTTGATGCGATTAAATTATTGAAACAGGACGATCGCACAAAGAATATTCCGATAATAATACTGTCAAATCTTGGCCAACGAGATGAGGTAGAAAAGGGGCTTGCCCTCGGAGCCGCCGATTATTTTATTAAGATTCACTATACGCCGAATGATTTGATTGAAAAAATAAAACATCATCTTAATAATTTTAACCAATAAAAAAATCCCCTCTGAATGGAGAGGGGATTTGGCAGCTTGTGATTTATGCGCCGAAGAGCCGGCGTAGGCTGATTATTTTTTTAGTGTCCTTCATCGCCATAGCGCTTTCCAGGTGCTGAACAATTTTTGAGAGTTTAAAAATTTTAACGAATTCCAAGGTTCTAATCAGAGGCAGTATTAGGATAATCAAATCAAGCGCGTTTTCTTTGACAAATTGTTTGGTGGTAAGGCCATTAACCGCGTACCATTTTAATGCCAATTCAATCGTCAGAACAGCCCAAACCGTCCAAGAGAATATCTCAAAAACGATGTATAATGAATTTGGAAGCGAAGCATAGGTCTCTAATATAAATATCGGTACCGTCATTATGGCGGCGGCCGATATCTTTTTGTCGTACTTTTCAATATATTTTTCAATTTTCTTCTTCATATTTTTGTTTTTATTTTGTATTTTAATATATCAGTATAGCATATTTTTACAATATTGTCAAATATGGTATAATGATTTCACAATATACGCGATATGCCAATTGACCTAAAAAAAACGCAATCCACCGATAAAGAACGGCTCAAATTTCCGGAAGTGGAAGATATTTTTCACGCTCCCGAATCGGCGGAAACTGTTGAAATTGGCAAGGCCGGAAATTCGGAGAGCACTCCTCAAGCCGCTGAAGCCGCGCCATCAATTTCCGATGCTGAAGCCTTGCCGCAGGCGGCGCCGGCTGTACAGCCTATTCAAAAAAGCCCGCTTCTTTTGGAAATTGAATCCATAATGGAGGAAAATTTGCGCGAAATTTATCAAAATATGCCGGATGAACTAAAACAAAAATTCAATTCTGAAGGCGAGAAAACCGCCGGCGACATTCAGAATATAATGCAGTCGCTCAAAGCCACTACTAAAAAAATAATTGATATGCTCAAAAAATGGCTTCTAATCATTCCCGGGATCAATAAATTTTTTCTTGAACAGGAAGCTAAAATCAAGGCCGACAAAATAATGGCTATTCAATTGTCTAAATTCCAAAAACAATGATTTCATTACCTGACAATTTTCCAATCCTTGCGGCGATAATTTTGACTCCCGTATTGATCGCAGTATTGATTTACAGTTTGCGCTTTTATTTGCATTTGGCGGCGCGGCTGGATAAAGGATTGAGGAAAAAAGTTTTTCTTGTGTCTTTGCCGCGCTGGACAGCGACTGATCAATCGACCAGAGGCGCTATGACCAAAGAAGAACTGGCGAGCGAAATCGCAAAAATGGAAAATGTTTTCGCGCAAATAGGCGGACTCTGGCCCGAAAGGGGATTTAAGGCTTTTTTTTCCGGCCGCGGAGACGACCTTTCTTTTGAATTGGTGGCGGATAAAAATCAAATATCTTTTTATGTGGCCGTCCCGCCGAAGCTCAATGATTTTATTGAGAGGCATTTGCACGCGCAATATCCGCACGCTCTCATTGAGGAAGTGGAGGATTACAATATTTTCACGCCGGCCGGAATCGTGCTGGGCACGGAATTGATTTTAAGCAAGCCGCAAATATTTCCGATCCTGACTTACCGGAAATTGGACGGCGATCCGCTCTCCGCCCTTACCCAGGCCCTTAGCAAATTGGAGGAGCCCAATGGCGCGGCAATTCAAATAATGGTGCGCACAGCACCCCCCGGATGGCATAATTTGAGCAAGCGCGTAGCCCAGCAAATGCATCAGGGGAAAAAATTACAGGAAGCGCTTAGGCTCGCGTCCGGAAACCTCATCATACAGATATTAAATATATTTTTTCCTCCAGGACAGACTAAGAAAAATGACGATAAATTGAATCAAGTTGAGAAAACCTATGTACTGACGCCGATGGAACAAGAAGTGGTCAAGGTGATTGAGGAAAAAAACAGCAAGGCGGGCATGGAGGTCAATATCAGAATCATCGCATCTTGCGACACGATTGAAAAAACCAAAGAAGCGCTGGCCACGATTGTGGACAGCTTCGCGCCTTTTTCCCAATACGAATACGGAAATCAATTTGGAATGAAGAAAAGAAGGCAGGATTGGCTGATCAGGGATTTTATATACAGGATTTTCAGTCGCCGCCGTTCTTTTATTTTAAATACCGAAGAATTGTCGTCCATATTTCATTTGCCGCATTACGCCATAGAGACTCCCAACATCAATTGGCTTTTGGCCAAGAAATTTTCAGCTCCGTCCAACTTGCCCCTGGAAGGAATCACGCTTGGAGAAAACAGCTATCGGGGAAGCAAATCCGTCATTCGCCTCAAGCCCAATGACCGCCAGCGCCATATGTATATAATCGGATCCACTGGCACCGGAAAATCAGTACTTCTTTCCAATATGGCGATACAGGACATAAGAAACGGGCACGGCGTCGCGGTAATTGATCCGCACGGGAGCCTGGTGGACGATATTATCGGAAATATTCCGAAAGAGCGGGCTGAGGATGTGGTTTATTTTGATCCGTCCGATCTGGAGCGGCCCATAGGCCTCAATATGCTGGAGGCGAATACTCCCAATGAAATGGATTTCGCGTCCCAGGAAATGATCTCAATATTTTACAAACTGGTTAGCGATCCGGCCATGATCGGGCCGATGTTTGAGCACAATATGCGCAATGCCATGCTCACGCTTATGTCGGATAAGGAGTATCCGGGGACAATCGCCGAGGTTCCGCGTATTTTTACCGATCCGGCTTTTCAAAAATACAAATTGACCAAGGTCTCTGATTCGATGGTGCGCGCGTTTTGGGAAAAAGAAATGGCAAAAACATCAGATTTTCACAAATCCGAAATGCTCGGATATTTGATTTCAAAAGTGGGACGATTTGTGGAAAATGAAATGATGCGCAACATCATCGGCCAGCCTAAATCCGGATTCAATCTGCGCGATATAATGGACACGAAAAAAATTCTTCTGGTGAATCTGTCCAAAGGCAAGGTGGGAGAAATGAACTCAAATCTTTTGGGCTTGATCATAGTCTCAAAATTGCAAATGGCGGCGCTTGCCCGAGCCGATATGCCGGAAGAACAAAGAAAAGATTTTTTCCTGTACATTGATGAATTTCAAAATTTTATTACGGACAGCATTTCGGTCATTCTCGCCGAAGCGAGAAAATACCGCCTGAATTTGATTATGGCGCATCAATACATCGGCCAGCTTTCACAGAATAATGATACGAGAGTGCGCGACGCGATCTTCGGCAATGTGGGCACGATCGCGGCTTTCCGCGTCGGCGTTGACGATACCGAGCTTTTGGAAAAGCAATTCGCGCCGGAAATTTCAGCCTATGATCTTTTGAATATTGACCGATACAATGCTTATATTCGCATTTTGATTGACAATGCACCGACCAAGCCTTTCAATATGTCGACATTTGCGCCGCCCAAAGGTAGCGCTGAAATAGCAATGGCTATTAAAGAGCTTTCCCGTTTGAAATACGGCCGCGATCGGGCGCAAGTATCGGCGGAAATTTTGGAACGCTCAAAATTGGCAGAAAACAGCCGTCCGGAAACCACCATGCAGGAGCGGCCAAGCTTATAGTTAATCCGAATATCGATGTTTCAAGCCGCTTACAGTCCACTTATTATTCCTTATGCCTTGACCGCGCTGTTTTGCGGTGTTTTGGGTTTTTGGCTTTTTTTGCGCGAGGAGAAAAGCGCCGCGATTTGGAGATTTGCCGCCTTGGAATCGCTTTTTGCGGCAGTTGCCGCGTCTTTGGCTTTTAAAATCGCATTCACCGATCGGGAATTGCTAAATATCGCTTTTGATGTGACGGTAATCGCGGCGGCGTTCGTTCCGGCTATTTTTCTCTCATCAATCTATTATTTTATATACGGAGATAAAATAAAATATCGGCGCGTAATTTTAATTTTAGGATATATTGCGTCAATTGCCGCAATTGCGCTTCATTTCGCTGGTTTTTTAAATCACCGAATCGGATTGTTTATATATTCCGGCATTATCGCGGTTGCGATTATTGAAGCGATAGTCAATATAATAATGGCGGAGTCGGGAATATTTTTAGAAAGATTGAAAGCGGCATTATTCGCTTATCTGATCGCCTTGAGCGGATCAGTGCTGTATTTTTTAGAGCCGGCCGGCAATGAGGTCAAAAAGTCAATATTTTTTTTTACCGCGACAGTTTTGTTTTCAATTTTTCAATTATACGCATTAAAAAGAAAAAGGATATCCGAAATTAACGATATTTTTAAAAAAATAATGGCGTGGATCGCAACTACGGCGATAGTTTTCATTTTTCTGTATTTCAATTTAGCGCTTTTTCGGCCGCTCATTATTTACGAAGATTTTCGCTCTACCGGCTTCGGCTTTTCCGTTTTATTTTTTTTGGCTTGGCTGGTATTTGTTTTATCGTTTAGAAAAATAGACCGGATTTTGCGCCGTCAGGTTTTCGAGCAGCAAGATTTGCTCAAAAGGTTCCGGCGGGAATTGATTACCTTGCGCAATCAGACCGAACTCTTTGATCGGATTGAGCAAATATTTTTTGACTGTTTGGGTGTTGAAAGCGTTGATTTTTATCAAATAACGGCAGAGCCGGCTCCTCGTTTGAGTCCGGTGTCCCGTGTCGGCGCCCGATCGGCATATTCCATACCCCTGCCTGATTCCGGTTTCTTTAATAATGTTTCCAAAGAAAAAAAGATATTCGCGGCTGACGATTACAATATTTCAAATCCCAGATCTCCGGAAGACGCGAAGCTCAAAGAAATAATGCTAAAGATAAAAGCCAGCCTGCTAATTTTGCTTAAAGTCCGCGATGAGGTAGCAATCGTCATTGCTTTGGGTAATCGCAATGGCCGCCGGGCATACGCCCGCAATTCAATAAAAATCATAGAAGAGCTTTTAGCGTCAATCACGGCGGCATATTCCAACGCGCGGCTTTATGAGGAATCAAAAAAATGGTCTAAACAGCTTGAGCGTTCGGTGCGCGAACGAACCGCCGAGCTGGAAAGGATGAACAATGAATATTCGGCCGAGCGCGATGAATTGGAACGGCTGAATAAAGTGGCGCACGGCCGCGAGACAAGATTTAATGAATTGAAAAAGAAATTAATCCCGGCAGAGCAAAGTCTTGACAAATCCTAAAAATTGTATATAATAAAGCGTTAATAATCGCTTTGCTTATGCCGCCTATTGTCAAAATTTATAAAAAAACAATTATAACCGCTCTGTTCCTAATAATCATTTTGGGAACGAGTGGGTTTGTTTTTCGCGGAGAGCTGCGCAATTTGCTTGATTTTAAAAAAATAGCGGAACAAGCGAGCCTGCCTGAAGAAAAAACTATTGATGAACTGCAAAAACAGGATGATGAACCCATAAATGAAAGAGAAAATGCCGATGATGTTGAAAATGCAAACAGTGAAATCGCGGACAGCGAAACTGCGAACGATTCAGAACAAGAAGTTCTGGGAGCGGAGACAAAGAAAAAGCCCCTGCCCGCCGAGATAAATTTAAAAGTCCCGTTTACGGCCCAGGCGCCGCATGCCAATTGGGAATTGCCGTACGGCGAAGCGTGTGAAGAAGCGTCGGCCCTGATGGTTCATTATTTTTATCAGAAAAAAACATTCACCAAGGAGATGGCCGATTCCGAGATTAAAAAACTAGTTGATTTTCAAACAAAAAAATACGGATTTTACAAAGATTCCACGGCAGATGAAACTGCGCGGTTTATTAAGGACTATTTAAAATACAAAAAGGTGCGCGTTTTGCAGGCAACGATTGGCGCGATCAAGCAGGAATTGGCCGCCGGACGGCCCGTGATCGTACCGGCTGCCGGGCGCCTTCTGGGTAATCCGAATTTTCGGCGTCCCGGGCCTTTGTATCACATGCTGGTGGTAAAAGGCTACACTAAGGACGGAAAATTCATCACTAATGATCCGGGCACGCGCAAGGGAGCCAATTATGTTTACGATCAAAAAGTTTTAATGAACGCGATTCACGATTGGAACGGCGGAGATGTCAATAATGGTAAAAAGCTAATAATCGTCATTGATAATAATAAATAATTCAGCGTAAATTTTTAGTTCTTCTAAAAAGTAGAATACCCAAGCTCGTGATTTTAAAAACGCTTCCGGCGAAAAATCCCCAAGCTAAGGCGGGCAGCCCCAGAGTCGGCGAGTAGGTCCAGCCGATGGCAATGGCTATTCCAAAGCCGAGCAGGCTGAAAATCACCGGCATTAAAGTGTCTTGGAGAGCGTAAAATGAACGGGCCAAAAGATGGCTCAGGCTTTCGGTGGGCACGCTTAGGGCGAAAATGCTCAATACGGAAGCGGTCGTAAAAATGGCGTGATCGTCAAATTTTCCGCTGCCTAAAAATATTTTTACTATTATCACGCTGAAAAAGAAAAGGATAATCCCGGACGGGACGGTGAATAAAAGAGTTTTCTTAGCGCTATCCCAAAAATGGGAAATAAATTCGCGATGGTCGGCACGGGACGCGGCTTGCGAGAGAATAGGAAAAGAAGCGGTGGCGAAAGCGATGCCGAAAAGAGAGACTGGCACGCTCATAAAATTTCTGGCAAAGGAAAGCATTGTGATGCTGCCGACGGCCAGAGATGAAGCAATCATTGTAAATACCCAAAAAATAAGCTGCTCGGCCGGATGGCCGAACATTTTCGGTATCATCAATACGATAATTCTTCGGAAATTATAATCGCGCCAATTTAGAATTGGAGAATATTTTAATTTCAGCGGCCGCATTCCCAAAAGCCTTATTCCAAGGTGCAGAAGAGCGCCGGCCAAAGTCCCGAAAGCCACTCCGTAAATTCCATGGGTCCGGCTAAGTATCAGCACTCCGGCGATTATGCCGAAGTTATAAAAAACAGGCGAAAGGCCGTACGCAAAATAACTTTTTTGGCTCACCAAAATCGCGCCCAATGTATTGCTGATTGAGAAAATTATCGGCGATAGCAAAAGAAGGCGAGTAAGATTTATTAAAAGCGCTTTTTCGTGAGGAGCAAATCCCGGAGCGATGATTTTGGAAAGAGCCGGCATAAAAATCGCGGCCAATGTTCCTATTATTATCACCGCGATGATCCCTAAATTCAAAACCGTATTGGCCAATTTTTCCGCCTCATCCTTTCCTTTTTTATGCCAAATGTCCGTGAAAATCGGAATAAAGGCGGCTTGCAAAGCGCCGGCTACTAAAATATTCAAAAGAAGATCGGGGATTATGAAAGCCGCATTGTAAGCGTCCAGCTCCGCTCCCGCGCCAAAAGTATGCGCAAACAAACGATCACGCACCAGGCCCAGGCCATAACTTAAAAAAGCGGTCACCGACAATATGGCCGCCCCGTGTGTAAAACGATGATTGTATTGATTTAACCATTTAAACATCCGGTTAAGTATAGTAAATTTTACAAAAAAATCAAATTTTGTCGGCAGCGCCAAATGTGCTATAATAAGTCCGCAGTTTGAAATTTGCAATTTCAGACGGTTTATGGTAAATTATTTCCAATGATTAACATTAATTACCTTGAAATTCCAAAGTTGGTTTCAGGGATGTTTTAAATTATCAAGCATTATTATTATGACGGATCAAAATTTTCTTACGAAAGAGGGTTTGGAGAAATTAAAAAAAGAATTGGAAGAATTGCGCACGGTTAAGCGCAAAGAAATCGCGGAAAGAGTCCAGCAAGCCAAAG
>JBBUEG010000025.1:0-2696 GCA_038056985.1 Patescibacteria group bacterium
ATGAAGTTAATTTATGGAAATCATCGTAAGAAATAAAACGCAAAATCAACCGGCCTTAGTGGGGATTATTCCTCGAAAAAATCTTTGGAACATTATTCAAGAGGAACGATGGTATCATATTCCAGTTGAATCGGCGCCGAAAAACGCGGAATTTGCCGAATATGTGGGTTTTTATTTTCCGGACGCTTTTGGCGAGGAAATGCGATATAAGGTGAATTTTTACGCCAAAGTCAAAAAAGTGAGCGTTGTAAAAAGATTAGAACTTTTTCCGGAAGAAAAAGAGCATAAAAGAGCAAAAAAAGATTATTTACAGTTTCATTTGGGGGAAATTAAGGAATTACCAAAACCTATTCCAAGTTTACGATGGAGGAGAATAGTCCATATCCCCACAAGCCGTGAAAAGTTATTCAGCGCGGAAGAAATTAATGATTTATACGATACGAGTCCTTTGGAAGAAAAAATGTATTTGGAAATGAAGAAAAGAAAAATAACAACTGAAAGACAGTTTTATGTTAAAGCCGGCAGGAAAAATTATTATTTGGATTTTGGAATATTTTGCAAAAAAGGCAATATAGATTTAGAGTGCGATGGCGAAAGATACCATATTTTGCCGGAAGCGTTAGCCAAAGACAGAGAACGAAATAATGAACTAACGAGTTTCGGATGGCGCGTTTTGAGATTTAGCGGGAAAGAAATCAACAGAACAATGAATCACTGTTTCAAAACAATTGAAAGAACCATTGACGGTTTAGGGGGAACTTTAAAAGCCAATGTTTTGGCGTAGATTGATTTTTTATCTCTAATTCGCGCGCCTGTCTGCCGACAGGCAGGCCTGCCCGCCGAAGCTTTGGCGAAATTATTAATAATTCATCTTTATGCAAATACGCAAATCGGATAATCGCGAGGAAAAATTTCTTGACGAAAAATTGATCGGCTCTTTTTGCCGGTTGGGCGTGCCGAAAAATGAGGCGTGCGTGATGGTTGACTCCATAAAAAAAGAATTAAAACCATTTCCGAGCACCTCGGATGTTTTCAGATCCGCGTCAAAAAAATTATTTGAGCACAGTCGGCAAATCGGCCTGCGCTATAATTTGAAAAACGCCATAATGCAATTGGGGCCGAGCGGCCATCCTTTTGAAGAATATATCGGCGACATTCTGACCGCGAAAGGATACGACACAAAAGTAAGCCAAATATTGCGCGGAGCGTGCATTACGCACGAAGTGGATGTGATCGCACGGACGGACAGCCGCCACATTATGATTGAGTGCAAATTCCATAACGCGCCCGGCACTAAATCCGATGTGCAGACGGCGCTTTACACGCACGCGAGATTTATGGATATCAGACGAGGCGACAAAGGTAATTTGGAGCACGAAAAGGCCGTGCACGAGCAATGGCTCGTCACCAATACGCAATGCACGACAGACGCCATCGCGTACGCGCGCTGCGCCGGTTTGAAAATTTTGGCTTGGCGGTATCCGGAAGAAGGCGGGCTGGAGAAATTTATTGAAGACGAAAAATTTTTCCCGGTGACGATTTTTTCAATGCCCATGCAAGCCAAGGCATTTTTAATCAGAAACGGCATTACTCTGGTGCGGGAAATTATGCAAATGCCGGAAGAAAGATTATCCAGAGATCTTGGTTTGAAAAAAAATGTCGTGCGCGCGATCCAGAGGGACGCGCGGCTTTTGTGTTCTTAAAAAAAATAAAGCCAAGGACAAAAAATCACGCCCTGAAAGAGCGTTGATTTTACTCTGGTTGATTTTTTATTTTTAAGCCGTCGAAACAGCTTCTTGAGCCGGTTTCACCGCTATTTGCTTTTTCGCCAAAGTTTTCAAACAGCTCGTGCAGATTTTTGTCCGCTGGCCGTTGATTTTTTTGGATTGCAAATTAATGTAAAGCCGGCGCTTGGTGGCGATATTGGAGTGGCTGCGAGAAACTCCGCTGATTGTTCCTCGGCCGCATTTTTCACATACGCGAGCCATAATATTAGACATTTTATATTTTATGATGTAATATTACTAACGCTAAGACAATATAGCATAATATTTTAATCAGGTCAAGTATATGATTGAAGAATTGGATTTTATCAAAGTGATTTTTCAAATTGTGGTATTGGTGATGTCGGCCGTGGCGCACGAGGTGTCGCACGGATTTATGGCGTACCGGCTGGGCGATTCGACAGCCAAAGATGCCGGACGGCTCACTTTGAATCCATTGAAACATCTTGATCTTTACGGTTCATTGATTGTGCCGCTGGTTATGTACATCGGGACTTTCGGGAGTTTTTTCTTTGCTTGGGCAAAGCCCGTGCCGTATAATCCGTATTATTTTAAAAATCCGACTAGTGATGCCGCCAAAGTGGCTCTGGCCGGACCAGCGGTAAATTTCGCGATTGCCGTGGCAATCGGCCTTGTCTTGCGGTTTGTTGATCTGCCGGACGCGGCTTATTTCCAGCGCTTGGAATACCTTTTGGCCGATATTGTTATTATCAATATAATGCTCGGGGTTTTTAATCTCATTCCCATTCCGCCTTTGGACGGATCAAGAATTATTCGCGTATTTTTCCCGCACGCGCGCATTCTGGATCAAATAGAACAATACGGATTTTTTATTTTGATCTTCCTGATGTTTACGGGAATTTTTAGCTATATTTCGCATTTGATATTTTTTATCTTCAGATTAATCGTGGG
>JBBUEG010000026.1:0-2726 GCA_038056985.1 Patescibacteria group bacterium
TTGCGATCGGCCTGAAAAATTGACCTTTTTTCTATAAATAATCGGCGCCCGATTACCCATAAAACATCAAGAATCGGTATGCCCATCACCAAAAGCGCTGTGGCGATTTTTCCGCCGGAAATTATTGACAATACGCCGAGCATAAATCCGATCAAAAGACTCCCCCCTTCTCCTAAAAATATTTTGGCCGGATGCCAATTCCAAATAAGAAAGCCAAGGCACGCGCCGGCCAAAGCCAATGATAAAATCGCCGTGTGCGATTGATTTACTTCGGGCAGGAGACTGATGCCGAAAACGACAAACGACGCCACAATACCTATGCCGGAAACCAATCCGTCCAGTCCATCCAAAAATTTAGTCGTATAAGCCATTCCCAAAAGCCAAATAATCGTGAACAGATCGGCAAACACGGTTATTTGGTACGCGATGCCGTTTATTGAAAAGATTGAAATATTCCATTGATCAAGGCGTACGACGCCGCCCAAAGGATTGGTGATAAAGTCAATGCCGATGCCCGAAGCGACAATTGCCAGACCGGATAAAAAAGGAAAAATCCATTGGAATTTCGCCGGCAGATTGTATTTATCGTCAATTGATCCGCCGATCATAATCAATGCGCCGGCCAAAAGAATCCCGATAAAATATTTTTGCGGAAAATCCGAAAAAAAATCAGTATTGAAACTTAGCCAAATAACAACGGTAAACCCGAAAAAAACAGCCCAGCCGCCCAAAAGAGCCGTGGGCTTTTTGTGAATTTTCCGCTCATCGGACGGGATGTCAATGAAATTAAAATACAAAGCAAAACGGCGGACAAAGTAAACCGCGCTACCGCTTATTAAAGCTGAAACGGCAAACGCCGCAATTAGCACTTCGGAAAACGGCATACTCTATAAATTTTTTCTCAAAATAAATGTTTCCAAAAACAAAGCCGCGGCATTGCTGTGCATTCTCGTTTCTTTGCCAAAGCCGTTGACGGCCAATTTGGCCGCTCCTTGCGATGTCAGCCGCTCGTCTTCTTCGCGCACCGGTACTTTCACGCCGGCTGCCAATTTTTTTGCAAAATCAATAGTTTCTTTCGTCTGGGCGCTCTTTTGTGAATTGAGAGAATACGGCATACCGATCACGATTTCGTCTATTTTCTCGCCTTTGATAATATCATTCAATTGGGTAAGAAGTTTTTCCTCTCCCTTATTTTCAATCGCTTCCATCGGCAAAACGACATTGACGCGCGTATCGGCAATGGCCAGACCCACCCAGCGTTTTCCATAATCAATGCCCAAATAGCGCATAAAATTATCTTGTCAAAATCTCGGAGCCTTTTTCAGTCAAAATAATCGTGTCTTCAAAATGCGCGGCCGGACTGCCATCCGCCGAAACAATTGTCCAACCATCCGCCAATGTTTTCACTTTCCAATCTCCGGCAATGACCATCGGCTCAATAGCCAAAGTCATTCCTTCATATAAATCAACTTCAGGAAATTTCTTTGAAGTGAAATTAGGCACTCGCGGATCTTCGTGCAATTCGCGGCCTATGCCGTGACCTGAAAGATCGCGCACTATGGAAAATTTATTTTCTTCTACATATTCTTGTATGGCGCGCGAAATATCGGAAATTTTAAGTCCTTGCCAATTCCGGCAAACTTCCAGACCGATCTCAAGCGCCTGGCGCGTCACATCAATCAATTTCAAAGCATTGGCCGGAATTTTTCCAACGCCTACCGTCATCGCTTTATCCGTGTAAAACCTTTTATATTTCACGCCTAAATCAATGCCCACCGCATCGCCGTTTTTAATAAAACGGCTCATAGCCGGTATTCCGTGCACCACTTCATCATTGATTGAAATGCAGACTGATTTCGGATAACCTTTGTAACCTAAAAAAGCCGGCAAAGCGCCCGCCTTTCTGATAAAATCTTCCGCGATTTTATTCAGCTCTTCGGTGGAGATCCCGGTCAAAATTGAATCAGCGACTTTCCGTATCGCCGCATTCAAAATCAATCCGCCTTCCCGCATAGCGGCCATTTTTTCCGAATAATCAATGCTCATATCAATCCCTTATTTTTTAAATCCCGAAAAATTTGCTTTTGCACGGCCGGAATCGGCTTTTCTCCGTCATACGAATGGAAAATTCCCATCTTTTTATACCGCGCGATCAAAGGCTTGGTCTGGGTGCGAAAAATCTGAAGCCGGCGCTTAATCGCCGCCGGCATGTCGTCTTCCCTTTGGACTAAGATATTTCCGCATTTGTCGCAAATCCCGCTAATCTTTGGCGGCCGATTGATTAAATGATAAATTGCTTTGCAGCTCCCGCACTCCCGCCGCTTGGAAATTCTTTGGATAATAATCGGCATTCGCGCGCCGAGAAAAATCACAAAATTAGGCATGGCGATTTTTTCCAAGCATTCCGCTTGCTCAATATTTCTCGGATAACCGTCAGTCAAATATCCTTTCCCAGCACTCGGTTTATTTAATTCTTTAGTCATTATTCCATTGGTAATTTCATTGGGCATTAAATTGCCTTTATTGATTATTCGCGCAGCCATTGCTCCGAGTTTGGTCTTTCGCCTGATATTTTCCCGATAAATTTCACCGGTCGTAATTTTGGGAATACTCAATTTTTTCGCTATCAATTCAGCCTGCGTCCCCTTTCCCGATCCTTGCGGTCCCATCATCACTATTTTGGGATAGTCCTTGACTTTTTTTATCTTCATAGATTTTATATTATA
>JBBUEG010000026.1:2826-14739 GCA_038056985.1 Patescibacteria group bacterium
GATTCGTAACTTCTCATTGCTATTTGCGCTTTGACTTGCTCTTTCACCTCCAGCGCCACGCTTACGGCGATGAGAAGGCTCGTGCCGCCGATGGCGAGGCTCCCCAATCCGCCGTTGCCGAAAAGATTTTGCGTGATATACGGCAAAATGGCGATAACGCCGAGAAAAACCGCGCCGGCCAGAATTATCCTATTGATCGTGTAATTGAGATACTCAGCAGTCTGATGTCCCGGCCTGATCCCGGGAACAAAGCCGCCCTGTTTTTGCAAATTTTCCGCGATTTGGTTCGGATGGAAAATAACCGCCGTATAAAAATATGTAAATACAAAAACCAAAAGAAAATAAAAAATAAGATAAAAAGCGCCGCCGGTATTGAAAATTTTATTGATAAAAGCGGCTGTACCCGCCAGCCATTGACTCGGAGAATTAATGAAAAATTGAGCCACCAATTGCGGCATTACCACGATTGATACCGCGAAAATTATTGGAATAACGCCGCCCAGATTGACGCGCAAAGGCAAATAGGTATCCACTCCGCCGTATTGCTTCATTCCGCGAATGCGCCGCGCAAAAGAAATCGGCACCTGCCTCTGGCCTTCGGTGATGAACACGACTCCCACTATGGTAATAAGAGCGATGGCGATAAATATGATCGTATTGAATACTTGAGTTGATTCAAGAGTCGCGGCGGTCTGGACAAAAGTGGAAGGCAGATCGGCCAAAATGCCGGCAAATATTAAAAGGGAAACGCCATTACCTAGTTTTTTCTCCGTCATCAATTCGCCGATCCAGATAAGAAGCATCGTACCGGCTGTCACCATCAAAAGAATGATCGTAAAATCAAAAATACCAAGATTAGGCAAGACATCGGGACTGGAGCGGCGGATAAGCGTAATGAATCCATAGCCCTGAATAACGGCCAATGGCACGCTCAACCATCGGGTATACATATTGATTTTCCTTTGCCCCGCCTCCCCTTCCTTGGCCAGCGCCTCCAGAGAAGGCACAATCATCTGCAAAAGCTGCAAAATGATTGAAGCGGTGATGTAAGGCGCGACGCCAAGCATCACTATGGAAAATTGGTCCAAAGAACCGCCGGAAAACACATTAAGCAGCCCGAATAATTGGTTGCTTTCAAAAAATTTTCGCAAGCTCGCCAAATCAACTCCGGGCAATGGCACATGGGCGGCCAATCGGAAAATAAAAAGCATTGCCAAAATGAACAGGATTTTATTTCTCAATTCCTTGGTTTTCCAAATCCCGCGAATTACTTCGAAGACCTTATTCATAAATTACCGTTGTTTGGAAATAGGAATAATGACGGCTTTGCCGCCCAATTCCGTAATGGCCTTGCGCGCTGAAATTGAAAAATCATGCGCCCGCACTTCAAGCTTTTTGGTCAGCTTTCCTTTTCCCAAAATTTTAACGCCGTTGGATCCTGTAGAAAGCCGCTTTTTCATCATTATAAGGCGCGGCGTCGCCACCTCTCCCTCTTTGAACATTTTTTCAATATCGGTAAGATTGACAGCGCTCATTGACATTCCCAATCCGCGAAATCCGCCGAGCTTCGGGGTTTGCGCGAGCAGGAATTTCATTCCCAATCTTTTTAATCCCTTAGTTCCGCCGGTGCGCGATTTCTGGCCTTTTACGCCTCTGGTGGAGTAAGTGCCGCGCCCGCTGGCGTTTCCGCGTCCCACGGTTATTTTCTTTTTTCGCGATCCGAATTTCGGCCTTAAAGTGTGTAAATTAAGCATATTATTATTTTCTAGCAATTTCCCGCAAAGCGTGCGATTTTTCTTTAGATCGGAGGCTCGCCAGAGCATTAATTGCGGCTTGCGCGTTATTTATTTTATTATTCGTTCCCAAAATTTTTGCCGCCACATTCTGCACTCCGGCCAATTCCAAAACGGCTCGAATGGGTCCTCCTGCGACAATGCCGGTGCCGCGGCTGGCCGGCTTCAGAATCAATTTCGCGGCTCCGGTTTTTTGATAAACTTCATGCGGAATGGTGCCGTCCACCAGGCTTACCGAAATCATTGTTTTTTCGGCCGTTCTCGTGGCCTTGCCCACCGCGTCGGCGACATCCAATCCTTTTCGAACACCCATGCCGATTTTTCCATTTCTATTTCCTGCGATGACACATGCGCGAAAACGCATCCTTTTTCCGCCCGCCACCACGCGCGTGACCCTGGCCACATCCAGCACTTTATTGTCAAATTCTTTCTTTTCCCGCTCTTCCCTTTTATCGCTTTGATTGGTTCTTCTTCTTGGTAATGCCATAAATGCAATAATTTAAATAAAACGGTATATCCAAATATTAATTGCTAAAATTTTAATCCTTGCTCGCGCAACGCTTCGGCGAATTCTTTAATACGGCCGTGGAATTTTCCTTCACCTCGGTCAAAAACCAATTTCGTGATTCCCGCCTTCACGCATTTTTCCGCCAAAAGCTTGCCTAAAATTCCGGATTTCTCGGTCTTTGTTCCCTTGGCTTTCGCTTCTTTTTCCGAGACCGCCAATATTGTTTTTCCTGCCACATCGTCAATCACCTGCGCCCAAATGAATTTGTTTGACCGAAAGACGGAAAGACGCGGTATTTCCGCGGTTCCCGTTATTTTGGCGCGCACCCTGGCGGCCCGACGGACCTTTTTGATTCGTATGTATTTTCTGGTTTCATTATTCATATTATATAAATCAGATTATTTTCCTCCGGCCGCTTTAGCCGCTTTTCCGGCCTTGCGCCTGATTATCTCGCCTTGGTATTTAATTCCTTTTCCCTTATAAGGCTCCGGTTTTTTAAGCAATTTAACAGTCGCGGCAAATTGTCCGACTTGCTCTTTGTCTATCCCCGAAACGGTAATTAAATTTTTTTCAACGACCGCTGAAATATTTTTCGGAAATTCCAATTCCACCGGATGAGAAAAACCGAGCGACAAAACAAGCTTATTGCCCTGAACTTGCGCCTTGAATCCGATGCCGGCGATCTCCAATTTTTTGGAAAAACCTTCGGTCACTCCGTTAATCATATTGGAAATCAGCACGCGCGACAATCCCCATAATCCGCGATCGAATCCTTCTTCCGGATTTTTCACAGATACGGAAATTTCTTGGCCGTTTAAGGCGATTATGACATTTGGATGAAAAATCCTTTCCAGCTCGCCCTTCGGGCCCTTGACATGCACATTTAGCCCGTCAATTTTCACGGTAACGCTGCTTGGGATTGTTATCAATTGTTTGCCTACTCTGCTCATAATGTAAATTCAAAGTTTCTAATTTTTCTCTACCAAACTTCGCAAATCAATTCGCCGCCAATTTTGCGCTTGCGCGCTTCGCGGTCAGTCATTAGACCGGACGAAGTGGAAATAATCGCTATGCCGTGCATATTGGCGACATAAGGAATTTTGTCTTTTGTTGCGTACACTTTTTGTCCGGGCTTGGACACGCGGCGCAAATCCCTAATCGGCGATTCTTGATTTTCGTCATAAACTACGCGTACGATAAAATGCCGCGGATCGCGATCCGGCCGCTCTACGCTCCCGATAAAACCCTCGCTTTTCAAAATCTTGGCGATCTGATATTTAATATTGGAAAAAGGGATGCGAACGATAGTTTTGCGCACGCGCAAAATATTCCTAATTCTTGTTAACATGTCAGCGATTGGATCAGTCATACATTTAGTTCAAAATTTAAAATTCAAATTTCAAAATTATTTTTTTAACTTCCATCTACCAGCTTGATTTGGTGATACCCGGAATTTCGCCTTTGCCAGCCAGCTCGCGGAAGCAAATGCGGCATATATTGAATTTTCTCATAAATCCGTGGCGCCGTCCGCAACGCCAACAGCGATTCACTTTGCGCGTGGAAAATTTAGCCGGTTTTTGCGATTTTGCTTTTTGTGCTTCAGTAGCCATAAGTTCGAAATTTCGATATATTTTTCTTAATCGTGAAACGGAAAACCCAATTTTTTAAGCAATAATAATCCTTCTTTGGCGTTCTTGGCCGAAGTGGTTATCGTCACTTCCAATCCGTGAAACAATTGCACGCTGTCGGACGATACTTCCGGGAAAACGATCTGCTCCTTGAAACCGATGGAATAATTCCCTTGCCCGTCAAACCGCTTCGGATCCAATCCTCTGAAATCGCGGACGCGAGCCAAAGTCACATTCACCAATTTGTCTACAAATTCGTACATTCGAGTACCCCGCAAAGTCGCTTTCCAGCCAATCGCCGACCCTTCTCTCACTTTAAAGCTGGCCACTGATTTTTTAGCGAGCGTCTTTACCGGCCTTTGTCCTGTGATTTTTTCAAGAGTCTTGCCGGCCGTTTCCACCACATCGGTTTGTTTGGCGATTTTTCCCGTACCGACATTTACCGTGACTTTGGTTAATTTAGGGCAAGCCAAAATATTAGTCAAGCCCAATTCTTTTTTCAAAAACGGCGCCACTTCATCGTTGTATTTCTTGCGAAGCCTGGATATTTTAATTTCGTGGGTTTTATTGGTCATATTAATTATTCAAAAGTTGCCGAACATTTTTTGCATTTTCTCAATTTTTTCTCTCCGACCAAGTCATAGCCGACGCGCGTCTGCTTGCCGCATTTAGGACAAATCAACATCGCGATGGAAGACGGAATCGCCCGGGGCAATTTGACCTTTTCGCCTTTTTGCCCTTGCTTTTTCGCCTTTACATGCTTAGTCACCAGATTCAATCCTTCGGCTACTATTTTGCCGCTCTTCGGCACGACTTTAATCACCCGTCCTTTTTTCTTGCGGTCTTTACCGTGCAGCATTATTACCGTATCGCCTTTGTGTATTTTCATAAATTTATAAAACCTCCGGAGCCAAGGACGCAATTTTATGGAATCCCTTTTCCTTAATCTCTCTCGGGATCGGTCCAAAAATGCGCGTGCCTTTCGGTTCTTTATTTTTCAAATCAGTAATTATGACAGCCGCATTATCGTCAAACCGGATATACGATCCGTCCTTGCGCCTGGTCTCTTTGCGAGTGCGCACCACTACGGCCTTGACGATTTCGCTCTTTTTTACCATTGAATGCGGCGTAGCTTCTTTGATCACGCAGGTAATGATATCGCCGATCCGGCCGTATCTTTTTTTATACCCGCCCATCACCTGAATGCACATCAATCGCCTCGCTCCTGAATTGTCGGCTGAAGTTAACATTGTCTTAAGTTGCACCATAAAATCAAAAAGTATTATTTTACAATTTTCGCGAGCCTCCACCTTTTTTCTTTGGAAATGGGGCGCGTCCCGACAAACTCAACCACATTGCCCGTTTTTGCCTGACCGTTCTCGTCATGCACTTTGAATTTCTTGGAAACGCGGTATTGGGTTTTGTACTTTTTATGCCACTTCATTGAGTCAACTTTCACCACAATCGTCTTGGCCATCTTATCGGAAACCACGACTCCTTGAAATACGCGCTGAATTTTTTTCTTTGCTTCGGTCATAAATTATTAAAATTATTTTTTCTCGGTTTTTAACAAGGTTTTTATCCGGGCGACTGCCTTGCGCGCGACCGCGATGTCGCTCACCTTTTTCAATTCTCCGGTAAGGGCTTTCTTCTTTAATTCGGCCAATCTTTGCCGCATTTCAAAAAGCAAAGCGTTCAATTCTTGTCCGGTCTTTTGTTTTAATTCTTTAAAATCCATAATATTATTTTTCAATAAAAATCGTTCTAACCGGCAATTTGTATGCCGCGAGTTTTAGCGCGGTTTTCGCCACTTCCCGATCAATGCCGCCCATTTCAAACATTATCGTCCCTCTCTTGATTACCGCCACATAATGATCCACCGCGCCCTTGCCGCCACCCATGCGCACTTCCGATCCTTTAAGCGTTACGGATTTGTCCGGGAAAATGCGAATCCAAATCTTTCCGCCCTTTTTGACGGATCTGGTCATCGCTCGCCTGGACGCTTCAATCTGCCGGCTAGTAATCCAAGCGTTGGTCTGCGCTTTTAGGCCAAATGAGCCAAAAGCCAATTCAGTCTTGCTGGTCGCGATTCCTTTGGAACGTCCTCCGCGTTCGCGCATTATTTTTCTGTATTTTACTCTTCTTGGCATCAACATATTATTCTTTTTCCGATTTATTTACCGGTTTTTTTCGTTAAGAAAATATCTCCTTTATAAATCCAGACTTTCACTCCGGATGTTCCATAAATGGTGAATGCGGCTCCCCGGGAATAATCAATATCGGCGCGCATTGTCTGTAGCGGTATTTTTCCTTTCGTGAACATCTCGGTACGGGCGATTTCCGCTCCATCCAACCGTCCGGAAAGTATGATCTTTACTCCCTTGGCGCCCGCCTTTTCCACTTGCTGAATCGCCTGCTTGGCCGCGCGGCGGAATGGCACCCGCTTTTCAATATCGGCAATAATCAACTGCTTCACTATTTCCGCCGAAAGATACGGTTCCCGGACTTCCTTAACGGTCAATTGCACATTCATTTTGGCTTTCTTGATGATTTCTCCGTCCTTGTCTTCTTTTTTCTTGGTATTATCGTTTTTCTTAATCAAGTCAATGATTTCCTTTTTCAAATCTTCAATTCCTTTCCCACCGCGGCCGATCACCACTCCCGGTCGGGAAGTCTGAATGGTAATACTCAAGGCATTGGCCGTGCGATCAATGTCAATCGCCGCAACGCCGCCTTCTTTCAATTTGTTTTTCAAAAATCTCCTCACAATCACATCTTGCCTCAAGAAATCTTTAAAATCATTTTGATTCTTCGCCACCCAATTGGATTTCCATCCGTACAAATATCCGGTGCGAAATAGTGTTGGATTAACCTTTTGTCCCATAAAATTAAAATATGTTATTTCTTGCTTTTTGATTTATCCTCCGGATTATTTTTTTCCGCTTTAACGACTTTCATTTTGCCTTTAATCTGTTTTTGAGCGATATCCTCCAATACAATAGTCAAATGCGATCCGCGCTTTCTGATCGGAGCGGCTCGGCCGTGCGCCCGCGGCATTGATCTTTTCAGAGTGGGCGCCGCATCGGCGCGCAAATCCTTGATATACATCCTATCGGCTTTCAATTTGAAATTATTTTCCGCATTGGCCATGGCCGACTTCAAAAGCTTCAGAATCGGACGCGACGCGTGCTGCTTTATAAACGGCAGTAATTCCTCGGCTTCCACCGCCATTTTTCCTTTGACGGCATTGATAACCAACCGCACTTTTCTGGGCGACATTCTCAAATATTTAAGATAAGCTTTTACTTGCGTCATATTGTATTATAAATTATTTTTTAGGCCCTTCCTTGGCCGCCACTACGGCTTGTTTTTCCGATTCGTTTTTCTTTATTTCCATATCTTTTTGCATTTTACCGCCATGCCGCGTGAATTTCCGAGTAGGAGCGAATTCCCCCAATTTATGGCCCACCATATTTTCGTTAATAGACAACGGAATGTGAATTCTACCATTATGCACGGCAATATTATATCCGATCATTTCCGGCACTACCATGGAATCCCTGGACCAAGTTTTAATCACGGCTTTATCGCCCGGCTTCAACCGTGAAATTTTCTCCATTAGCCTCGGATCAACAAATGACCCTTTTTTAAGAGATCTCGACATATTTTACTTTCTCCTCTTAACAATTAAAAAATTTGATTTCTTTTTCTTGGTTCTGGTTCTTACGCCAAAAGCCGGTTTGCCGCCCGGTGTTTTCGGGTGCTTCAATCCGATCGGATGGCTGCCTTCGCCGCCGCCGTGCGGATGATCAACCGGATTCATGGCTTTTCCGCGCACAGTCGGCCTCCATCCTTGGAGCCTTTTGCGTCCGGCTTTGCCCCATCGCACATTGCGCCAATCTCCGTTTGAGACTTGTCCGGCAGTCGCGAAGCAAACCTTTGCCACCTTGCGAACTTCTCCGGAGGGCAATTTCAAAACAGCGTAATCTCCTTCTACGGCCATAAGAGTGGCGAGGTTGCCTGCCGATCTCACGATCTCGCCGCCTTTTCCCGGCGTCAATTCAATATTGTGAACCACCGTTCCCAATGGCATCATATCCAAAGGCATCCGATTGCCAACTTTAGCTTCAATTTTATTTTTTGAACTCACAACCGAATCCCCGACCTTCAATCCCTCCGGCGCCAGCATATACCTTTTCTCTCCGTCGCGATAATTCAGCAAAGCGATAAATGCCGATCGATACGGATCATATTCAATCGTTGAAACAACCGCTGAAATATTATATTTATTCTGCCTAAAATCAATCATACGGTAAAATCTCTTCACTCCGCCGCCTTGATGCCGCACTGTAATTTTGCCTTGCGCGTTGCGTCCGGCTTTGCTCCCGATTGAAACCAAAAGCGGCTTATGCGGCTTAGTCACCGTTAATTCTTCAAATGTCAATACTGACGATCTGCGCCGCCCGGGTGTAGTTGGTTTGTGAATCCTGATTCCCATAAATTTACACTCCTTTGCTTACTTCGATTTTCTCTCCTTTTTTTAGAGTAACGATAGCTTTTTTTCCAGCCTTTGTCCAACCGGATGTCTTCCCATAGCGCACCGCTCTTTTTTTAATCGGTATGATATTGACGCTTTCCACGCGGACATTATACAAAACTTCAATTCCTTTTTTCACTTCAATGCGATTCGTTTCCGGCGCGACTTCAAAAATATACTTATTCAAAGCATTAAGCATAGTATTTTTTTCGCTGACGATCGGCCGCAAAACGGATTTCAAGGCCGCCAATATTTTTTCATTACCCGACTTGCCGCTTCCGGATTTTTTTACTTTCGCCTCTTTTTTCTTAATAGCGGCCGGTTTGGCTTCCTCCGGCTTTTTTGAAAATGGATTTAAATTACTTAACGCCATATTTTGATTCAATTTCTTCAACCGCTTTCTTTATAATGACAATATTTTTAGCTTTCAAAATATCAAGCAAATGAAGATTGTCCGCGGTATTAATCATCACATCCTTGATGTTTTGTCCGATTTTTTTAATCGCCTTGTCGGTCTTCGGAATCACCAGCAAAGCCGGAAATTTGATTTTCAAAGCGGTCAGCATCTTAAACATTTCCTTGGTTTTCGGCGTTTCACTTTTAAAATCATCAAGCACGATAATATTTCCAGAACCGGCCTTATCGGAAAGCGCTCCCAAGAGCGAAGTTTTGCGCGCTTGCGCGTTCATTTTTTTGAAATAATTTCTGTCATTGCGCGGGCCGAAAGTAATGCCGCCGCCGCGCCATATTGGCGAACGAATGGATCCGTGCCGCGCCCGTCCCGTGCCTTTTTGCTTCCACGGTTTTTTACCGCCGCCTCTAATTTCGCCGCGCGTCTTGGTGTGCGCCGTGCTTCGGCGGGCATTGGATCGCATGCTCACGACCGCTTCGTGAATGAGGTGCGGTACGATTGGCGCGCCAAACACCACTGCGGTCAATTTTTGCTGGCCGATTTTTTCTCCGATTTGATTGTGCACTGCGGCTTCCGGCATATAATTATAGATATAAATTTTGTTTATTTGTTATTCTTGATTATCAACAGCGAATTTCTCGCTCCCGGGACGGCGCCCTTGATTAACAAAATATTTTTTTCCGGAATGACTTCAATTATTTCCAAATTTTTTACAGTCACCCTTTCATCGCCCATATGTCCGGCCATGCGCATTCCCTTGGTGACATGCTGGGGCCAAACCGCGCCGATTGACCCGGGCATCCTGATCTGATCTTTTGTGCCGCGCGTGGCGGGCTGTCCTTTGAAATGATGCCTTTTTACGACTCCGGCAAATCCTTTTCCTTTTGACGTTCCGGTCGCTTCCACATTTTCTCCCGGCTTAAAAATCGCCGCGTCAATCTTTGTCCCGCGCTCCAAATTAATCTCACCTTCGCTGCCGGCAATTGCAAATTTTCCGTTCTTGATTTTAAATTCGCGCAAATATCGGAAATTATCCAAATCTTTCAAATGTCCTCTTATCGGTTTGGAAATTTTTCTCTTAGCGCCGTATCCGATCTGCACGGCCTCGTAGCCGTCTTTTTCTTTTGTCTTCACTTGTGTCACGACGCACGGCCCGGCTTCCACGGCCGTCACCGCGACGAATTTGCCGTCCTCTTTGAACCGCTCGGTCATTTCAATTTTTTTGCCAAGAATGAATTTCATAACGATATTTTTTTCATCAAAAAATCGGCCAAGTTTAGCCAGATTTAAGCCTTTCTTGGGCCGATTTTTCTATTGTTTGATTATTCAAACCCTTAGAAAACCTCTGGCTCAACAGTATCCCGTATATTGCGAGGGACTTATCGAGCGGTAATTCGGTGTTTTGATTATTTTATCTTTTGTTTATTTTATCCGACTTTTAAATTATTGTCAAGTATTACATCATTTTGATCTCCACATCCACTCCGGCCGGCAGATTGAGACTCGTCAGCGCTTCCACGGTCTTGGGCGTGGGGCTTATGATATCAATCAATCGCTTATGCACGCGCATCTCGTATTGATCCTGCGAATTTTTATGCACGAAAGTTGAGCGCAATACGGTATAACTGGATTTTTCAGTCGGCAGAGGCACCGGCCCGCGAACTGCGGCGCCAGTGCGCTCGGCCGTTTCCAAAATCATTTTAGCGTTTTGATCTATGATCTTATGATCATAAGATCGGATCTTGATTCTGATGCGCGGCTCGGCATTTTCATCCTTTTGGGTTGTGTTTTGCTTGGCGGTCATTTCATTCAAATTAATTGATAATCTTGGTCACAACGCCCGCTCCCACGGTCCGTCCGCCTTCGCGGATCGCGAATCTTTGTTTTTCTTCAAGAGCCACCGGAGCAATAAGCTTGATTTTAAGATTTACCGTATCGCCCGGCATAACCATTTCAACGCCGCTCGGCAATTCATAAGCTTCGCCCGTCACATCGGTCGTACGGATATAAAATTGAGGTTTATAGCCTTTGAAAAACGGAGTATGGCGGCCGCCTTCTTCTTTGGTCAGGACATAAACCTCGCCTTCAAATTCAGTGTGCGGAGTGACTGATCCGGTCTTGGCCAAAACCATGCCGCGTTCAATATCTTCTTTTTTAGTGCCGCGCAAAAGAATTCCGGCATTGTCTCCGGCTTGTCCTTCGTCAAGCTGTTTATTGAACATTTCAATTCCGGTGACGACAGTCTTGGTAGAAGGCTTGAAACCGACCATTTCTATTTCGTCATTAATCTTGACAATGCCTCTTTCAATACGGCCGGTGACGACAGTGCCGCGGCCTTCAATTGAAAAAATGTCTTCAATCGGCATTAAAAACGGTTTATCAAGAGCGCGTACCGGTTCCGGAATGAATTCATCCAGAGCTTTCAAAAGATCAAGAATCGGCTTATTTAGCGTTGCATCGCTCGGATTTTCCAAAGCTTTGAGCGCCGAACCTCGGACGATCGGAGTAGTGTCTCCCGGGTAGCCGTATTTTTTCAAAAGATCGCGAATTTCTTCTTCCACTAAATCTACCAATTCCGGATCAGACACCGCGTCCATTTTATTCAAGAAAACCACAACCGCCGGCACGCCCACTTGGCGAGCCAAAAGAATATGTTCACGGGTTTGAGGCATGGCTCCGTCCGGCGCCGACACGACTAAAATCGCGCCATCCATTTGAGCCGCTCCGGTAATCATATTTTTAACATAGTCGGCATGTCCCGGACAGTCAATATGCGCGTAATGCCGTTTTTCCGTCTCGTATTCGGAATGATGAGTGGCAATGGTAATGCCGCGCGCTCTTTCTTCCGGCGCATTATCAATGTCTTCGTATTTTTCAACCTTCGCCTTCAGGCCGGTGGCGGCGGCCACATGAGTCAAAGACGCGGTTAATGTCGTTTTTCCGTGGTCTACATGACCGATTGTGCCCACATTAAGATGGGGCTTTGTCCGTTCAAATTTTTCTGCCATATTTTTATGGTCCCTCGCGGTCGTTAA
>JBBUEG010000027.1:0-2652 GCA_038056985.1 Patescibacteria group bacterium
AAAATGTCTCATTTATTTATTCCAACTTTCGCAAACTGCCGCGTTTATTGATCGTAAAGATATCAATATAAGAAATAATATTTTGACGCTTTAAATCGTCTAAAAACCTCGGGGGTAGCTTGCGTTTGCCCACCCAAACGCTTTTTTGAAGCATTGAGAATTTAAGATTTTTCAGCGCCGACCGCAACCAATCGCGTTTTCTTCTTTCATCCTCGGGGATGTCAAAAATTATAATTTTCAAATCGTCGTCTTTATTTGTTTCATAACGAGTGTTTGGCAATGCGTTGGACTTTCTATCGCGAAGTTTTTGTAAAATTTCTCGCCCCTTTGCGGACAAACGCATTAAACGGCCGCTCCTGAGCCCAACATCTTCAACTAATTTGTCTTTGCGCAAATGGTGGAGTAAATACGCGAATTTTCGTTTCTCGGTATTTTCAATTTCCCATCGCGCGTCTTGTTTATATTTTTTCCTAAGAAGATGCTCGGCTCTCCCGCGCGAAGTGCCGTAAGGAAGCGTGAAAATAAAAAGCAAATCGCTTATCGCCGCGGAAGATTCTTCAAAAAATTCCAATAATTTAAGCTTATTAATTCCTCTCATAAAAAAATAATTTATCCCTGATCAGTCGCCTTTTTTATTATTGCTTGTTTTTGAATAACGCCCCATTATTGAAGTTACTCACGATCGTGAGTAACTTCAATATTTAACAATCAATCAATGATTAATTTAATAATTCATTTATTTATTTATTTAACAATAACGGCGCACTATCGTATGGCTTTAATCATTTCTTTTAGCGTTAATTTTGACAAAGCGACTTTGGGCGCCAAGATGCCGCCGCAGATGATCAGCTTTTTTGATTGATGGAGATACCAGCAAGATTTTGGATCAATAATTAACAAATGTTTGTAAGTGGCCGTAAGATTGACTTTGGAAATAGGGCTCGCGCGATACATCCGGTGATTTTGCTTAGGATCAAGCGTGAGAGCCAAACAAAAGCCTTTTGAGTAAATCAGGCCGTCGGTGTCCGAAGTTTCCGTGGCGACGGCGACCGCTTTTCCCCAGCGTGTTTTGAATTCAATTCTTTTTTTCCAATCAATTTCAAATTGCGCGTCTTGAATAAGACGGGCGAAAATATAATCAATCATTTTCATTCCAAATCTGGTCACTTCTTGAATGTGATTCGTCTTATTTAACCAAGCGCCATATAGAATGGATTGCAATCTGAATGAACTGCGCGGCGAAACATGAGTTTCCCCATTATCTTCTCCGGCCACATAATCAACCATCATTTCAATGGCCCGGCGCACAAGCGCATCTTTCGGATAATGTTTTTGGGTTTTCAGAAAATCCCAAACCAGGCTCGCTGAAGAAATTCTTTTTCCTCCGTCTCGCACATGCTCGTCAAATTTTCCTCCGGCAATACCGATATGGATTATATCCGGATCGGAATCCACCGGCTGACCGCCGAAAGTTTTATTCCTATCTTCGGATATCGGAATAAACCGATAAACCGCGTTTTTGTAAACCGGTCCGCCGAATCTTTTAAAAAACCAAAACGCACATATTTCATCCAAATGGGGATATATGTGCGTTACTAAAATTTTTCTCCGATCTGGAGTCATAAGCCGGCTATCTGCTAAAGTGCGCAAAGGCTCTGTTTGATTCGGCCATTCTGTGGACATCAGCCTTTTTCTTAACAGCCGATCCTTCGTTTTTTGACGCCAGCAGTATTTCTTCAGAAAGTTTTTCTCGCATGGGCTTGCCTTTTTTATCTTGAGCGGCTGTTATCAGCCAGCGAAAGGCCAAAGCCAATCGGCGATCGCCCCGCACCTCCACCGGCACTTGATAATTGGCTCCACCCACGCGGCGGGAGCGAACCTCTACGATCGGCGAAGCGTTATTGATCGCTTCCTCAAAAACATCCAAAGGGTCTTTTTCCGATTTTTTTGCCATAATATCAAACGCTCCATACACAATTTTTTGCGCAATGGTTTTCTTTCCATCCTGCATCACATAATTGATAAATTTAGTGACGACCGGGCTGCCGTATTTGGCATCGGGCGGCAATTCTCTTTTTTTTGCTGGTTTTCCTCTCATAATTTAACTTCTAACTTGTTATTTGGGCTTTTTCGCCCCATATAATGATCGTCCTTGTTTGCGGCCTTCCACTCCTTGAGTGTCGTAAACGCCGCGAATTATGTGATAGCGTACGCCCGGCAAATCTTTTACCCGTCCGCCGCGAATCATCACGATTGAGTGTTCTTGCAAATTATGACCCACGCCAGGAATATAGGCTGTCACTTCCATGCCGTTTGAGAGCCTGACTCTCGCGATCTTGCGCAAAGCCGAATTAGGCTTTTTCGGAGTCATTGTCGTAACTTTCAGGCACACGCCGCGCTTATACGGGCTGCCGCGCTGCAATTCGGTTCGTTTTCTCGCTAAGACATTAAAAACCGACTGCATAGCCGGAGCTTTTGATTTGTAGGTCGGCTTCTTCCGCCCTTTGCGGACCAATTGTCTCAATGTCGGCATATCAAAATCATTCTCATTATTTTAATAAAATTATTTTACCAGAAGCGCAAAATCCTGTCAACCTCCCACGATTAATCTGAAGATAAAAAATATCAAATGCGAAATATAGCTAAAAATTC
>JBBUEG010000028.1:0-1415 GCA_038056985.1 Patescibacteria group bacterium
CCCTTTGTTAATTGTTTAAATTCAAAAGCCCGCCATACGGCAGGTAAACCTGCTTGCAGTAAACTGGAGGGGTCCCTCCTCGGGACGCTTGATTTCACCCGTATAAATACGAATCGTATCAAGCAGGAAAGTTCAAAAGACAGACAGAAGATTGCTCCTCCGCTTGCTTTATCCCTTTCTTTGTCCCCCCATTTTACTGAAAACAGGCTTGTTGGAATTTCTTAAAATGAACAAATTAATATATTAGTATAGCGCGGATTTTCAATGTTGTCAAGGGTGTAAACCAAAAAATGGCTAAGGTTAGCCATAAATTATATAATTTACTCATTTAATGCTACTATTTTTTGGATACTATTTGTTCCGGAAGATCGCCTATATCCCCAGCTCCCATAATCAGGATGCAATCGTCTTTCCGTATATGTATTTTAATTAAATGTTCAGCCTCTTTCAAATCTTTGGCAAATAAAATTTCCCGAGACACTCCTTTTTCCCCATCGCGATCTTTTATGGCGCCGGCTAAATCGCTTGAACTTATTTTTTTATCCTCCTCGCCGATTCTTCCCAAAACCTTGTAAATTTCCGGCAAGATCACGGCATCGGCCGCGTCAAAACATTTTACAAAATCGTCAAAAAGCAAACGCGTGCGATTGTGCTGATGCGGTTGAAAAACGGCCATTATGCGCCTTTTTGGAAAAATGGAACGCGCCGCCAGAATCGTTTTCTCAACCGCGGTCGGATGATGCGCGTAATCGGAAATTATAATCGCATCCTTATATTCCCCCACCCTCTCAAATCTCCGCCAAATTCCGCCAAAATCATTTAAAACTTCAGAAACTTTTTCAAAAGAAATGCTGTAAAGCATAGCGGCAGCTATTGCCGCCACCGCATTGTAGATATTGAATTCGCCCGGGATTTGCAAACAAAAAGTCCTCGTTTTATTATCCGAGGAAACTGCGTCAAAATATGTTTTCTCCTTTTTTGTTTTAATGTTTGAGAATTTAATGTCGCAGTCATTGCCTTTTCCAAAACGGATTATTCTGATGTCTGGCCGCTTGGCGGAAATTTCTTTCAAAACTTCTTTTATATTTTGATCGTCGCCATTGGCGATCACAGCGCCCTTTGGTTTTATTCGCAAAGCGAATTCCTTAAAAGCCAAGATCACGTCATCCAGCGATACGAAATAATCAAGATGCTCCGCTTCTATATTGGTAATAATAATGTTTTGCGGAGCGTATTGGAGGAAAGCCCGTTTGTATTCGCACGCTTCAATCACGGCAACATTGGAATCGCCTTTGCGAAAATTTCCGTTTATTTCTTTAACAATACTCCCGACTAAAATCGTTGGATCAATCCCGCCCTTAAGAAGCATTAGTCCGACAAGCGCCGTAGTCGTACTTTTGCCATTAGTGCCGCAG
>JBBUEG010000029.1:0-1884 GCA_038056985.1 Patescibacteria group bacterium
CACAAAGGAGGCAAATTGCGCGCCGTGGCCAAAAGGATGCGCGAAGCGGCCGAAGAGGCGGAAGAAAATATTGTGGATGTAAGACAAGAAGACAAGACGATCCGCCCTTTCACCATACCGGCGCAAGAATTTCAAACGCACTTTGACGGAAAAATAATCCATTTTCATTCCGTGTCGGCTACCAAAAAAGGGGTTCCGATTGAGAAAAAGCTGGATTTGGCGGTGCGCAAAAATACTCATCTTTTGATCGCCGGCCCGAACGGCATTGGCAAAAGCACGCTTTTGGAAAAATTGGCGTCTCGCGCGTCCGATCATATTGCGATCGCCAAAGAGACGGTGATCGGTTATTACAAGCAAGATTTCAGCAATTTGGATTTTAATCAGACCGCTTATGATGCGCTCAAAGACGCGATGGCGGAGAGCGACGAACATTTGTTACGCTCAACCGCCGCCGGATTTTTGCTTGACGGAAAACTCCTTAATAATCATATTCGGTCTTTATCCGAAGGGCAAAAAGGCCTCTTGTCTTTTTGCCGGCTAGTCCTCCTGCGTCCGGGATTGCTTATCTTGGACGAGCCCACCAATCACATTAATTTTCGCCATTTGCCCATCATGGCTCTTGCCTTGGATCAATACAAGGGTGCTATGGTAATGGTTTCTCATCTTCCGGATTTTGTATCGCAAATTCGGATTGATGAAATAATAGATTTGGCCGCTCTGTAAATTTTATGAAAAACGGGTACGATGTGATTGTGATCGGCGGCGGAGCTTCGGGAATGATGGCAGCCGGGCGGGCGGCCGAAAGAGGCAAGCGCGTCTTGCTCTTGGAAAAAAATAAAAATCTCGGGGAAAAACTGAAAATAACCGGCGGCGGGCGCTGCAATATCACCAATGCGGAAGAATCTGAACATATTTTTCTCGCCCAATACGGAAAGGCCGCGCGCTGGCTTTATTCTCCGTTCGCACAATTTGGGACAAAAGACACTTTTTCTTTTTTTGAAAAAAGAGGCCTGCCTCTTGTAATTGAAGAGGAAAAGCGCGTTTTTCCAAAAACCGAAAAAGCCGCTGACGTGGCGCGAGTTCTTATTGAAAATTTAAAAGAAAAAAATGTAGAAATCCGCACGCAAGCGGCAGTATCCGGTTTTATAGCGGCCAATGGCAATATTCAAAAAGTGATCGTCGGCAAAGAAGAATTGGCCGCCTCGTCATTCATCCTTTCTACCGGCGGTCTTTCTCATCCCGAGACCGGATCAACCGGCGACGGCTTCCAATGGCTTGAAAAAATCGGCCACGCCGTACTCTCGCCCACGCCCGATCTTGTGCCGATCGCCGTCAAAGATCAATGGGTTAAAGAATTATCCGGAATAACTCTTTCAGCCGCAAAAATAACTTTCTTTGCCAACGGCCAAAAAAAGCTCTCGCTTAAGGGCAAAATATTGTTTACGCACTTCGGCCTTTCCGGACCGCTGATTTTAAACGCCGCGAAAAAAGTTTCCGCTATGCTGCACGAGGGAACGGTGACGGCCGTCATAGACGCAATTCCTGATATTGACTTAGGAACTTTTGATAAAAAAATTACGGAATTATTTGACGCCAATAAAAATAAAGCGATAAAAAATGTTTTCGCAATCATTGCTCCGGAGGGCACGGCCAAAGCCATTTTGCCTTTATTAAAAAATATTGATCCGGAAAAGAAGGTGCACAGCATTACCAAAGAAGAGCGGAAAGAGATGGTGCGCCTTTTAAAGGCACTTCCGGTCACTATTTCGGGACTTATGGGATACGACAAGGCCATTGTAGTTGACGGCGGACTGTCTCTTCAAGAAGTGGACGCGAAAACTATGCGCTCAAAACTTTACCATAATCTTTATATTACCGGCGATT
>JBBUEG010000030.1:0-3341 GCA_038056985.1 Patescibacteria group bacterium
ATGCGGCCGGAAGAAGAGCCAAAAAATCGCCATCATTAATTAATTCTGTTTATGGCAAATAAGACAGTTTATCTCACCGGAATGACTTGTGCGTCGTGCGCGCTGACCATTGAGCGGACGCTCAAAAAGCAAATTGGCGTGAAAAACGCTTCGGTGAATTTCGCTTTGCGCAAAGCGTTTGTGGATTATGACGAAAAAGAAGCAAATACGGAAGATTGGGTAAAAAACATTAAAGAGCGCGGTTATGATGCCGAGGTGGAAAATGATCATCCGCGGGAAGAAGGAGGAAAGGATAGAGAAGAAAAAGCGCGGGAAAAAGAAATTGCCGAATTGAAAAGAAAATTTTTTACCGGCCTTATTTTGTCTGTTCCGATTTTTTTTGGAAGCTATCCGATGTGGTTTCCTTGGGTGCCGGAAATATTGACGGATTTCAGGATATTGCTTTTATTGACAATTCCGGTGCAATTTTGGGTGGGTTGGCAATTTTTGCGCGGAATGATCGCCGGATTCAAGCACCGATCGGCTGACATGAATACGCTGATCGGACTGGGGACTTTAGCCGCGTTTTTTTTCAGCGCTGTCTTGACATTTTTCCCGGAAATTTTTCCGGAAAAAATGCGCGGCGATATTTATTACGACACTTCGGCGATTGTCATTACTTTAATCATTTTGGGAAGATATTTTGAAGCCCTGACTCGCGGTAAAGCATCGCAAGCAATTAGGGCGCTGGTCGGTCTTCAGCCAAAAACCGCTCATCGGATAAAGTCTCAAGATGCAAGTTCCAAGATACAAGACTATGATGACGTATTGATTGAGACTATTAAGGTGGGTGATTTATTACTGGTAAAGCCCGGGGAAAAAATCCCGACGGACGGGGTAGTTGTGGAAGGGGAGTCGGCCGTGAATGAATCAATGGTGACCGGAGAATCAATGCCCGTGTCCAAAAAAGTCGGAGACACGGTAATCGGCGCGTCAATCAATGAAACCGGAAGCTTTGTATTCAAAACGACAAAAGTGGGAAAAGATACAATGCTTGCCGGAATTATTAAATTAGTTGAAGAAGCGCAGGCTTCCAAAGCGCCCATTCAGAGATTAGCCGATTTGGTGACGAGCTATTTTGTTCCGGCGGTTCTCATTATCGCGGTCGCGACATTTGCCGCGTGGTATGTTTTAGGGCCGGTTGATCAGGCTTTTACATTCGCACTCTTAAATACGGTTGGGGTTTTAATTATCGCTTGTCCGTGCGCTTTGGGATTGGCCACGCCCACGGCGATTATGGTGGGCACAGGCAAGGGCGCTCAAAATGGTATATTAATCAAAGGCGGAGAAGCGCTGGAGCGGGCGTATAAAATCAATACCATTATTTTTGACAAGACCGGCACGCTGACTAGAGGCGAGCCCGAAGTGACCGACACGGTATTGCATTCGGATAAATCTCCGGAAGTATTAATCAGCTTAGCGGCATCTGTTGAAAAAAGATCCGAGCATCCGTTGGCATCAGCCATTGTTGAATACGCCAAGCAAAAAAATATCCCCATTTTTGAAGCTCAAGAATTCAAATCAATTTCCGGACAAGGAATTCAAGGAAAAGTTAACGGAGACATTATTCAAATCGGCCGGCAATCTTTTTTGGAAGCCAATAATATTAATATCAATGAAAATGTTTCGCGCGACATTGATCGGCTGTCCATGGAAGGAAAAACTCCGGTTTTGGTGGGGATTGGCGGAAATTTTGCCGGCATTATCGCCATTGCCGACGCCTTGAAAGAGCATTCGGCCGAGGCGATTAAAAAAATCAAGCAGCAAGGCATTGAGACCTATATGATCACCGGCGATCATCAAAAAACCGCCATGGCTATCGCTAAAAAAGTCGGGATTGAAAATGTAATGGCCGAAGTCTTGCCTAAAGACAAGGCGCAAAAAGTAAAAGAATTGCAAGCCAAGGGCAAGATCGTCGCGATGGTGGGAGACGGAATCAATGACGCGCCGGCCTTGGCCCAAGCGGATTTGGGGATTGCGATTGGCTCGGGCACTGATGTGGCGATTGAAACCGGAGGTATTGTGCTGGTAAAAAGCGATTTGCGCGATGTGATTCGCGCCATAATATTATCGCGGCGGACCGTGCGGACAATCTGGCAAAATCTTTTCTTTTCTTTTTTTTACAACGGGGCGCTGATTCCCGTGGCCGCGGGCTTGCTATTTCCTTTTTTTGGAATTCTTCTCAATCCTATTTTAGCAGGTATCGCCATGGCGCTGTCGTCCGTGTCCGTGGTTTTGAATTCATTAAGATTGCAAAAAATTAAAATTTAGAAAATAAAAAATGAAAAATAATTCTGTTGTAAAACTTGCTTTGGTCGTTCTTGGTTTCATTATTGTGATTACTTTGGCCGCGTCGTTTAAAAGTCCGATCAACGAATTGGGCGCTTTTGTCGCTCCTTCTTTAATCGTCGCGTATTTGGGCGGCGTTCTCTCAATTATTTCTCCTTGCTCAATCGCCGTCTTGCCCGCTTTTTTCGCCATCACTTTTAAAGAAAAGGAAAAGCTCCGGCGGGCGGTTTTGATTTTTTCATTCGGTCTTATGTCGGTATTTGTTCCGCTGGGAATCGGCGCGTCATTTATCGCCAAGCCGTTTTTTGAATACCGCAATATTTTTCTTATTGCGGCCGGAACCGTCTTGGTTATTTTTGGAATTTTTACAATATTGGGCAAATCGCTTTATTTATTTAAGAAAAATCCTCATATTGAAAAAGCAATGAGGGGCAGCTTTAAATCGCTTTTTTTAATGGGGGCGCTTTTCGCTTTTGGGACGGGCAGTTGCGCCGCCGCAATTTACGGAGGAATTCTTACATTGGCCGCCGCCGGCAATACCGTCTGGTACGGAGCTCTTCTTCTTTTGGTATTTTCCGCCGGACTGATCACGCCGATTTATATTTTAAGCGCTTATTTTGACAAAATTGACATATCAAAAGTTAGCTTGCTCCAAGGCCGGGTATTTCAAATAAAGCTCGGCGGCAAAGAACTTTACCTTCATTCAACCAATATTGCCGCGGGCGCTCTCTTGATTTTTACTGGTATTATATTTATTATATGGAAGGGCACGACGGTCTTTCAGCCGTTTTTTGACAAAGTTGGACTCTTGAGTGTATACTATAACCTCAACGAATGGATATTGCTTAATTTTAATTTTTGATTATTATTTAATTATTTATTGGTTAATAATATTTATTTATGACCGAAGTACATCACGCTCCGCATCATGAGCCGGTTCATCATATGCCGACTCAACAGCCTCCTTATCAAGGGCAGGGAGGATTATTGGACGCCCCGCCAAAAACCACTTT
>JBBUEG010000031.1:0-1722 GCA_038056985.1 Patescibacteria group bacterium
TTATTTGGCAATCCCCCGTTTTTGCCGCGCAACCTTTAAAAGCCGAGGTTGTTTCTCAAAGCCATACGATTCTGCGCCTAAAACCCGGACAATCCTTTACCATATCGGCTAAAATTAAAAATACCGGAACAAGCGCGTGGCAAAATCCCGGCGCTTCGTTTACGGCGCTCAATACGGCTGACGAAAAACTGCAAAAAACCGTAAAAAGCAAATTTCAGCATAAAAGCTGGAAAAAATGGTGGCGGCCCGCTGCTCTCCCAAAGCCGATTAAACCGGGTGAAACCGCAAACATTAAATTCGTGGTGACGGCGCCGTTGGAAATCGGCCGATTCACGGAAAAATTTTCCTTAGCCAAAGCCGGCTACGGATTTATTGACGGCGCGAATTTTTCGCTTACGATTATTTCTTTTCCGCAAATCGCCGTAAAATCAACCTCTCCCGAATCTCTGGAAATTGAACAAGGCCAAACAAAAACCATTAAGATCCAATTTGAAAATACGAGTAAAATCTCTTGGGACGCTCAAAAATTTCCGCTAAATTTGTCTGTCGGCGATTTGAAGTCTTTGAGCTCTTTTACGGACAGCTCTTGGACTGACAATAAAACTCCTTGCCTGATAGCGGCAAAATCAAAAATCAAACCCGGGCAAAAATTTTCCTGCTCCGTCACATTCAAAGCGCCGGACACTCCGGGCTCTTATCGCGAAACATTTTTCGTAGGCGCAAAAAATCTGGGTATAATTTCTTTCAGTCGATTCGCCATCAGTTTTTCCGTCTTGCCGAAAATTGAAGTAGCCGCTCCCCGATTCGTGACCGGAGAACCGATGATTCGCGTCGGGCTTTTTTCAAAAAACAATGAAACTCAATTTAAGGCAAACGACATTCTTGATCTTATTGATTCAACCGGCGCCGTAATATTGACAATTAACCCATCTTCTCTGATTAGCGTAGCGCCGATTGATGCGCTGACATTTTCCATTTCGGCGGAAAATCAGATCATAAATATTCAAACGCCCGCCCGTTTTGTGCCGCGCAATCAGACGACCGTGTCCGAAATCACCTCGTTTGAACGACGCCCGGCCTGGAATACCACATTAAACGACAATCTTTTCCGCGGCACCATTGAATTTCGCCTGCTTCCCGAATCCACGACTTATTGGGCAATTGAGGAAGTGGCCTTGGAAGAATATTTGCGGGGCATTGCCGAAGTATCTGACAACGATAACCCGATTTATCTCAAAACAATGATGATTGCGGCTAGAACTTACGCGGCATTTTTAAATATTTACAAAACAAAACACAAAACCGAAGGCTATGATATCAATATGACCACCGATCAGGTGTACCGCGGTTATAATCTGGAATTGCGCGCACCCAATACCACCAAAGCGATTTTAGACACCGAAGGCCAAGTCCTGATCCATCCTTATGCCGTAGATGAAAAAAATCCGCAGGGTATCATCGTGGCGTCCTATTCCTCGGGCACGGACGGCAAGACTCGGCGCTGGTGCAAAGTATGGAAATGCGCCGATGCGGAAAAGGATTATCCATGGGCAATGGCGACTGATGATCCTCTGGGTATTATTCCAAATGCTTTGACTTTGTCCGGCAATCATATGGTGGGACTTTCCGGCAAGGGCGCAAGAAACATGGCTGAACTTGGAAAAACCGCCGAGGAAATTTTGAAATACTATTATACAGGGATTGAGATTAAGAAGATTTATT
>JBBUEG010000032.1:0-2043 GCA_038056985.1 Patescibacteria group bacterium
TTAGTGTAATAAATATCAATCCATGAAACCGGCATCGTTTTAGACTCATCACAATTTTTGAGATCCATAAAAATTATATTCTCTGTTATCTTCTTGGCTTTTTTAATAATCTCCTCAAGGTTTGATCTGAATCTGTCCGGCGCGACCATAAAATTCCCCGGCGTATTTTCGTATGACGCATCATTTCCGCCCGTTTGAAATATTATCGCATCGGCATTTCTACTCTTGGCCTCTGATTCAAAACGAGCCAAAATCGTATCTGTCGTACCGCCGGATATGCTTTGATTATAAATCTCAACATAATTCTCATTAATCCTTTTTGCAACATAAAGCCAAAGGCGATTCACCCACCCGCCTTTTTCCATATCCCAAGCGCCCCAAGCCGTGCTGTCTCCAAATATGCAAATTGAATTTATATTCTTCATATTTAACTTTTAAATTATTGACAGCACGAGGCGAATTATCGGCGCTAAAAAATAATCAGACCAAGTTCTTTTGTACATTTCCGGCGAGAAAACCGTGGAATCTTTTTTCCAGTCCGCAATTATCTTTATTAAATCTTTTACCATTTTTTCATCGCGGAAAAACGCTCCGGCCTCAAGATTGTAATTGAATGAAAACGGATCAATGTTTTGCGAGCCGACCATTCCTTCCACCCCGTCAATAATCATAACTTTCGCGTGAAGCATTTCCTCTTGCAAATAAAATTTTACGCCGAGATTATAAAATTTGGAAATGTAAAAATAATTCACCCGGTCAAAAATCCAATGATCAGTCTGCCGCGGCAATAGAATCTCAATACTTACGCCTCGCAATACGGCTTGATGCAGGACGCCCATAAGCCATCGGTGGGGAGCGAAATACGGCGTCACGATAATTATGCCCCTCTTGGCGTTATTCAGCCTATTCTTATAGTGCTTTTTGAGCAGATTATTTCCTTTGGCTTGTTGGTGGCTCAAAAATCGGAGATCTGTTTTTTTTAAAATGCCTTTCCTTTTGCGATAAATAAGAATATCCGGATCTTTGCCCCCGCACGCCAGATAACTTTTCGCGAAAGAACGAATAACGCTTTTCACTATCGGCCCGGTAAAGCGCATCTGGAGATCGTTCCATTTTTGAAATAATTTATGGATATTCACTCCGCCCAAAAATGCGATTTTCTCGTCAATAATCAATATTTTTTTGTGCGTATGCCTCAGCCAATAACTGAAAAACAAAAGCTCAACGCCGGTACTCTTTAGCTTCTCAATGGTTTTTTGGCTAAGCTCAAGGCTACCGAAAGAATCAATGATTATTTTTACTTTCACGCCCTTTTCCGCTTTTTCTTCCAAAATTTTAAAGAAATCATGCCGGACGGTATTATCAACAAAAATATACATTTCAATGAAAATTGACTTTTGCGCTCCGGCAATCGCTTCAATCATCGCATCCCAAGCTTTCTCGGAAGTTGTATAAAATTTGTATTTCATTAAAAAATTGTACCGCTAAAGCCTCTTTATTTCTTAACCGCGGCGGATTTATTTATCTTAACTTTACCGGCAACATCGCCTTCCATCATTTCCATTATAGCATCAAGTTTTTTATGTACCGCATCCAACTGTTTCTTGAGATCATCAATGCGCTTGTCGCTAACATGTGGCTTGACGGGATCCGCCGGAGTAAAATTCATTGAAGAGGAATTGCGCGACGGAGCGTCTCTCCGCGAATAACCGCTTTGCGATGACTCTCGTTTGCCGTTAAAACAATCTTTGCAAAAAACAGGCCGCACGCCGGTTGAACGAAACGGAACCTCGCACGCGCGATTGCACTGGCTGCACACGGCGCTATACATTTGCGGGCGCGAATCTCTGCCTCCTGCGTCCCCGGAGCGCGAAAAGCCCCCCTTATCGCCATAACGCGGCCGATCAGAAGGCGTTCGCCGATTAGTTCCTCGTCCATGGCTTCCGCCTTTATATCCTGCGGATTTTTTAAATTTACCCATAAAAAATTACTATCACTTTTTTATTAATAATCCTTAGTAAATATCTTTCCGGCAAAACTGGG
>JBBUEG010000033.1:0-1849 GCA_038056985.1 Patescibacteria group bacterium
GGGCATTTATTATTTGCGTATACCTAAGGGCTTCGCGGTTCCTTGCGGAACATCGCTTCGTCCGTTCTCGCAGCTCGAACGCCGCCACCTGGGCGCGCGGTTATTTTTTTACTTTTGTCTCCTTGAGTTTTTTCTTGTATGTCCGGAGATAGTACAATTTGGCGCGGGCGACTTTGGCTTGCTTCATAATTTCGATTTTTTGAATGGACGGCATGTGCAAGGGGAAAACGCGCTCCACGCCTATTCCGTCGGAAATTTTGCGCACGGTCATTGTGCTGTTTAATCCCCGGCCATGCTTGATGGCCAAAATTATTCCTTCAAAAACCTGCACCCGTTCTTTTTCTTTGGCTTCGGCCTGCCCTTTCATTTTCTGTACCAGTACGATGTCTTTGATTTTTTGATGCACGCGCACCGTCATACCGGATCGCAAATCTGGCAAATCGGTCTTAAGCTTGGACTGATTGAGCGTTAAGATGGTTGATAAATGCGCATTAGTTGTGGTGGCTTGTTCCATATTTTTTTATTTCTAGATATTTAATAATTATTCGCTGTTGCATTGTAATAAAATTACCATATTTTGTCAACCCATGTCAACCCGATTTAATCATGACACCGAAACCGCTTTTTTCGGAAGAAGAAAGCGCAGCTCAAATTCACTCGATAGCGCTAAATAAAAGTTATGAAACTAAAAATATTAATTTTATTGATTATAATTTTCAGCTTTGCCTCGACGGCAGGCGCGCAAGGATTGTACCAAGATTCAACTTCTCAGGTGATTGGTGCATATCGGTTCTATAAAGACATCAATAACATCTCAATAAGCGTGCCGACGGTAATAGAGGTTCCCATTAACGATGAATTTATCGAACGATTGGATTTTGCTGTTTTTAATAAAACCGCGAATTCATTTGAGCCGAATTTTTTCAGGCAAGGAACTGTCTCGAATGAGGTGCCGATGGTGATCAGCGCTGATCAAAATACCGCCAGCGTAAACTGGATGATCGACAATAATGCGAAAACTTACGCCGAATTCCCCTTGCCTGATAATGCGCCGGGACGCGTCCAGATCACTTTATTAAGCCCTAATCCGATTGCTTCATCCTTCATCGCCGCGCTTCTGGACGATAATGTCATTCTGCCTAATTCCATAGAAATTCACGCGCTGGTAGACGGCCAAAATAAAATAGTGCTCGCCGATCAAATAATGGATCAACTGACAGTGCATTTTCCGCAAACAATCTCGAATAAATGGACAATCGGCTTCACTTACAGTCAGCCGCTTCGCATTAGCGAACTGCACCTTCAGCAAGACAATGCCGCAAAAACAAATATCCGCTCCATCCGTTTTCTGGCGCAACCGACACACCTCTACCGCGTTTACCTTGATCCGGACAGAACGGTATCGGCTTCCATCGCAGAGGCCGGGAATTTAGTTTCCGCCAAAGACATTCAAATTGTTCCCGCGGGCCTATCTCAAAATAATCCCGCATATATTACCGCGGATATTGATAATGACGACATACCGGATGTTCGAGATAATTGCGTTTTCGTCGCCAATCCTGACCAATATGACGCGAATAATAATAAAATAGGCGACATGTGCGATGATTTTGATAAGGATGAAATAATCAATATCAAAGACAATTGTCCGGATAATCCCAATCGGGATCAGAAAAATACGGACGGCGATAGCGCCGGAGACGCCTGCGACAAAGAAGAAAGCAGAATAACAGAGCGACACGCCTGGATACCGTGGGCGGGCATAGGTTTTGCCGCGCTTGTGCTGGTTATACTTCTTGTCTTGACAACAAGATCAACACATACCGCAAATCAGGATAAAAAATGAATT
>JBBUEG010000033.1:1949-6192 GCA_038056985.1 Patescibacteria group bacterium
TGCCTCCGATGAAAATGCCGGCGGTCAGAGCCGCCTCTTTTTTCTTCAACCATTGGACGATCGGAAACGGCGCGGAGCTCTTCGGGCGACATTGCCTGCCGGCGCGAAAGATTGAGCCGCCCCATTGAGTCAACCTCAATCAATTTTACTTTGACGGTGTCGCCTTCTTGCAAAATATCCGTCACTTTGTTCACGCGATAAGGCGCCAATTCAGAAATATGCACTAGCCCTTCTTGTTTGGGAAGGATTTCCACAAAAGCGCCGAAATCCATAATGCGCATCACCTTGCCTTCAAAAACTTCCCCCACAATTGCTTCTCTGGTCAGATTTTTCACCCACTCGGCCGCTTTGTCCACGCTCTCTTGAGAAACGGCGGAAACGAAAACTGTGCCGTCTTGCTCAATGTCAATATTGGCTCCGGTGGCGGCGATAATTTCATTGATTATTTTCCCGCCGCTGCCTATCACATCCCTGATTTTTTCCGGCTTGATTTTTACCACGATGATCTTTGGAGCGTATTGGGAAACAGCCGGCCGCGGAGCCTTGATGGCTTCATCCATTACATCCAATACCTTGAGCCGCGCGATTTTCGCCCGGTCAATCGTCTCGCGCACGATTTGATCGGTCAGGCCGGAAATTTTCACATCCAGCTGGACAGCCGTAATGCCGTCTCTCGTGCCCGCCACCTTGAAATCCATATCGCCGCCGAAATCCTCAACTCCCTGAAGATCGGTAAGCACTTTGTATCGCTCGGTCGCTTCATCGTAAATCAATCCCATGGCGATTCCGCCCACCGGCTTTTTAATGGGCACGCCCGCATCCATCAGTGATAAGGTGGATCCGCAAGTGGCGCCCATTGAAGACGATCCGTTGGATGCTAAGACTTCCGAAACCACTCGGATCGTGTAGGGGAATTCTTCTTTTGAGGGTAAGACCGGCATCAAAGCTTTTTCTGCTAAGGCGCCATGCCCGATTTCGCGCCGTCCGGTTGAACGCATCGGTTTTGCTTCCCCGACTGAAAACCCCGGAAAATTATAATGGTGCATATAGCGCTTGTGCGTTGTTTCTTCCATTCCGTCCAAAATTTGCTCTTCCGAAGGGCTTCCCAAAGTGACAATAGACAGCACTTGAGTCTCGCCGCGCTGAAAAAGCCCGGAACCGTGCGTGCGGGGAAGAATTCCAACAGACGAGGAAAGCGACCGAATGTCATTAATGGTCCGGCCGTCCACGCGCCGTTCATTTTCCAAAACCGCTTTGCGCGATTCTTCTTCAATAATCTCGTCAATCATAGTTAATCCTTTTTGCCTGTCTTCTTTGGAAATATCATTGTCCGCTTTCAGTAGCTCATCAAGTTCGGCTTTGGCCTCTTTAAGATTATCGCTTTTTATTGTTTTATTGTCGCCTATTTTATAGAATAAAACATCATCAAGTTTTGGCATAAGATATGCGCGAACTTTTTCTTTAAGCGCGTTCATTTTTTCAGTTTCTTCGGCCGACGGAGCCGGCAATTCATTTTTGGCGACTCCGATCTCTTTTTGCATCTGAAGAATCAGATCCAGGATTTTTTTGTAATGCTTTTGTCCGAATTCCACGGCCTCGGCAAAAACGCTTTCCACGATTTCTTGCGCTTGGCATTCCAGCATCAAGACTCGGCCATCCGTGCCGGACACGACCAAATCCAGATCCGATTTGGCGCGCACCTCATAGCTCGGATTGATCACCCACTCGCCTTCAATTCGGCCGACTCTGATTCCGGCGATCGGACCGCTCCATGGGATGGGCGAAATGGCGAGCGCCGCTGAAGCGCCGATCAATGATAAAATATCCGGATCGTTTTCTTGGTCGTGCGACAAAAGAGTCAGAACGACTTGGATGTCGTTTCTGATGCTGTAAGAGAACAAAGGGCGGATTGATCGGTCCACCAAGCGGCTCGTCAGAATTGATTCGTCGGACGGGCGGCCTTCCCTTTTGATAAATCGCGATCCTTTGATTTTTCCGGCGGCATACAGTCTCTCCTCATAGTCAACCATCAGCGGCAAAAAGTCCACGCCTTCGCGCTGTTTGCCGGACATAACTGCCGTGGCTAAAATCACCGTGTCGCCGTACTGCACGGTCACGGCGGCATCAGCCAATCCGGCGAATTTGCCGGTCTCAACAATTAATTGCTTTCCTCCCCATTCGCACTCGTATTTTTTGGGTTGCATAAACCCCTTTCAAAAAGGCCCTGCCCGCAAGGCTGAAAGACAAGGAAACTTGCCTTCTGTGTCTTACGGCCAGCGCCTAAATTAAACAGTAATCGCGAATATACAAATATTTATCAATATACAAATTCGTATATTTGTCTTTGATTCGTATATTCGTGATTACTCTTCTTCCCGATTCCGGCTCATCATTCTTCCCAAATAGCGCACCGGCTGTTTGATCGCTTTCATTAAAAACCACTCTTGTTCTTGCGAAAGATCGGTAAATTCATCAACCGTTTCAATCAGCTTGCCGGAAGCGGATTCGCGAAAGGCCATCGCTTCCACGAAAACGCCTTGATGCTGCAAATACTCAACCAGAGGCACATAATCTCCGTCCCCCGACACCAAAACCACCGCATCCAATTTGGCCGCCATTCTGACCGCATCCATAGCGAGCCCCACATCCCAGTCCCCCTTTTTTGTGCCGTCGTAATACACCTGCAGATCTTTCATTTTTACGGAAAATCCCTGCCCGGTCAAAGCGTCAAAAAACCCCTGTTCATCGGGGTTATTTGATTTGATGACATAGGCCAGGGCGCGGATGAGCTTTCTGCCCGAAACGGCCCGCTCCAAAATATTTCCGAAATTCACGCGCATCTGGTACAGATTCTTGGCAGAATAGTACATATTTTGGATATCCACGAAAACTCCGACGCGCTGTTCCGGATGCTTGGCTACGGCCATAAAATTTATGCTTCAGCTTTATCGCCTTCTTCTTTTTTTCCTTCTTTTTTCTTTAATTTTAATTTATCAACCAGCATGTCATACCTTTTAGCGCTTTCTTTGGAAAGGTATTTGAGAAGCCTGTGCCTTTGCCCGATTTTTTTTAAAAGTCCGCGCCGGGATGAAAAATCTTTCTTGTGCTCTTTGAGATGTTCCGCGAGCCGCTTCACCTCTTCGCTCAAAAGAGCGATTTGCACTTCGGGCGATCCGGTGTCGCCGGCGTGCGTTTTATATTTTTCAATAACCTTGTCCTTGTCTTTTTTGTCCAACATAATATGTTTGTCCGCGAAATTCCAAGAATTGCCGATAAACCGGACAATCGTAGAATTCGTAAATTAATAATAAACAGTAAAAGCGTACCATATATGCTAAAAAAAAGCAAGGGTCGCAATTTCGGCCGCTCTTGCGCATTTTTTAAACATAGGGTATACTGCGTTTTGGTTTTAAACCAATTCGTTCTTTTACAGTCAGCGCAGATGATTTTATCTTCCAAACGAAACGAAGACCGCGTGCTTTTTTGCATACGGCCCCGCTTGTCGGAAAACAAGCGTTTTAGTTTAGAGCATAAATCTCATCTGTCATATATAAACAAGGAGTAATAACCAAAACAAGGAGGTGTCAAGATGCCGGAAAGAGTGAATATTAGAGAGTATGTTGAGAAGCTAAAGAGCGAAGGAATTCTGCAGAAAATCCAAAAAGAAGATTTTAATGAGCAAAGGGCGGTTTTTATCCCGTGCGGAGACATGGATCGCTACGATGATTGGTATTCTCATATGAAGCTTCTTTTGGGCCGCGCTCCCCATTCTTTGTCGCAAAATGGCGGCGCATTGCAGGTTACTTTGAACCCCGTCAGAAAGCAAATCTTTCTTGAAGATGCGGAAGACGCCCTTATCGCCAAGGGAACGGACAAGATAGTGACTTTGGCTCATTGGCCGTGCCTGATAGCCGGAAAACACAATATGCTTCCTGACGAAGTGATCAGGAGAACAATTAATGCCGCGGCAATTTTTCGGGGTTATTTCAACTCTCACGCTCGATTTCAGATGAAGCCAATTAAGGTTTTCGCTCATTTTCACGCTGATTATGAAAACGAAGCATTGGTTCAACTCGATCGGCCGATGGAAACATACGCCATTAATGAACAAATGTTTTTAAAACAGGGTCTCCCTAATCCGTTAGATCAGCTGTCTTACGTTTGAATCTCCTTGTTATATCCATTTTGCCCCGGCCGCTTTCTAAAAGCCGGGGTTGTTTTTTTTAAAAAAATATTGTAGGAT
>JBBUEG010000034.1:0-1302 GCA_038056985.1 Patescibacteria group bacterium
GAAAAAGTTTTATTATATTGATCGCTTTTGTCCGTATGCGAAAGAATTGACGGGGCAAGATTGGTGAAAATGCAGATATCCGGCGTTGCAATGCTTAAAACAGTTTCCGCGTCCTTCGGCGTATGCATCCCGAATTCCAGCAAAATTATTTTGGGGTAAGTCTTCAGGCTTAATACTTGCCGCAGAGCGCGCCAGGCAATGCTTGACCAGCGCTCTATTTTTGTAGCTCCTTCCGGCTGAATTCGCAAAACACTCAGAGGGATGCCGATTTCCGCGTTGTAATTTTTCGGGCTGGCGGCAATTTCAATTTGCGGAGACAGCGCTCGCGCGATCGCCGCTACGGCGGTCGATTTGTTGGTTGATCCGCAAACCGCGATTATCCGCGGTTTGAATTTTTTAAGAATAATTTTGGCCAAAAATTTCAGATAGATTTGAAATATAAATTTCATAATGAATTGTTAAAATAATTTTTTAATCTGGTAAACGCTTCATTGATATCCTCTTCCGATCGTCCGAAACAAAAGCGCAAGTATCCTTCGCCGGCCGGACCGAAAGCGATCCCGGGAACAGTATTAACTTTCGCTTTATCCAAAATATCAATTGCCGCATTTTTTGATCCGGAATTTTTAAAGAGAATCTTGGGAAAGAAGAAGTATCCGCTATCCGGCGCAGCGCATTCAAAAAAATCGTTTAGCTTCTTAAAATGCGCCAAAGCGATTTCGCGCCTTTTACGGTAGGCAATCATAATGTCATCCACCAATTCTTTCTGATAGCGCAAGGCGGCCATAGCGGCGTATTGCGAAATTACCGGCGCGCAAGTGACCAGGCAATCGTGAATTTTTAAAATTTCTTGCGCTAATTTCCGGCAAGCCAGAATATAGCCCACTCTCCAGCCGGTCATTGAAAACGCCTTTGAAAAGCTGTGCAAGTAAATAGTATTGCCGCGGTATTTAGAGTCTTTGGCCAGCCGAAAAATCGGTTTTTCCGAATAATTGAAATCTTTGTAAACTTCGTCAAAAATTAAAAAACAATTATTGCTTTTCGCCCACTCGGCCAATTCGCGAATCGTAAATTCCTGATAAATGTGGCCGGTCGGATTATTGGGCTGGCAGATTATAATAGCTTTGGTTTTGGTGTTTCTTGCATTTTCCAAAGCATCAATGGAGAGCGACCAATTATCGTTTTCATGCAAATCAACAAAAATCGGCACACCGTGCGCCATGCGCACCGATTCGGCGTACGAAGCGTAAGAAGGGTTTGGAATAATTACCTCATCGCCAGGCTCCAAAATCGCAAGCAAGG
>JBBUEG010000035.1:0-3002 GCA_038056985.1 Patescibacteria group bacterium
CCGTAAGCAAGAGCGTTTTGCACCACCTTTTGCTGGAGTTCTTTAAAATTCATAAATAAAAACGGAGGGGGTGGGACTCGAACCCACAAGCCCTTGCGGGCGCCGGTTTTCAAAACCGGTGGAATAACCATTATCCGACCCCTCCTTTATGCATGATCGTTCAGCCAACTTTTTTCTAAAAAATGTTCCTTAGAGTGGCAATTTGGACAGAGAAGTTCCAGATTGCTCACATCACCATTTGTTCTGTTTCTGTCTTTATGATGCACTTGTAATATTCTAAATTCGGAATATCCGCATCTTTCACAAATTTCCCCTCGGTGGTTTAAAAGCCTTAACTTTAAGGATCTTTCTGAAATTACTTTATCTTTCGGTCTGTTAATTTTATACTTAATGCCCACCCTGTGTTTATTAGCGCAACCTCTGCTGCATGTTTTCTTATTTAACCCAGCCAATATAGGCTTTCCACAAATCAAGCAAGGATTTTCTTTTCTGCAAGAAAAACCGTAACAAATATTACCGCAAAAAACTCGTCCATTATTTCTTTGTATTTCAATCGGTCTTCTGTAAATAGCCTTTTTGCAAACGGTGCATTTTATATTTGGATTTCTATGATACAACTCAGGCATTCATCCAGTATACCACTAAATTTTATTTATTGCAATTATTAAAATTCAATCCGATTTGCCACCCTTCCATCGGAGAGGCAGGGATTCCTTCTCCCCCGAAATTTTGCGCGCTTTCAGCGCAAGCAAAATTTCTCCTCCGAAGCCCGGGTTTTCAAAAATACAAAGCAGTTTGTATTTTTGAAATACCCTTCGAATCCCGTTTATTCGCATATGCCAAATTTCTACGCCACCAGGGCGTAAAAACTTACTACTTCGGAGAGGCAGGGATTCGAACCCTGGAGGGGATTTCTCCCCTAGCACATTAGCAGTGTGCTGCTTTCAGCCGCTCAGCCACCTCTCCATTAAATATTATTTATTGTATTTCGTAATAGATATTGTATCCTTTCTCTGCCCTTGCCTGATTTTAAAAATAATTCTTCTCGTCTTGCGTCAGTTTTGTTACTAAAAGATTCATAATAAACCAATTTCCACGGAATACCAGTTTTGGTGTATTTTTCCTGGCCCTTATTATGTTCATTCAAACGTCTTTTCAAATCGTCCGTACATCCTTTATAAAGTCTACCGCTTTTAAGGCTTTTTAAAATATAAACATAATACATAAGTTTTAGCCGCTTCCGCCCGAGGCGTGAACCCGAGGCTCATCAGCCTTGGGCTGAGATCGGCCTTGGGCCGACAGCCACCTCTCCATTAAATTTACCCTATCACAAATCATTTGAAAAATCAAATGAAAAATGATAGAATACGGGATATGATCGGTTCAATCAATGGAAAAATCCAAGCCATCATCAAATACTCCGTCATTGTTGATGTGAATGGGGTGGGTTATCGCGCCTTAGTTCCCGCGCTTTATTTTGACGGATTAAAAATCGGGGAGCAAATTTTTTTATACACGCATTTGCAAGTGCGGGAAGACGCGCATATTTTGTACGGATTTAAGACCTTGAAAGAGCTGGAATTTTTTGAATTATTACTCACGGTCTCCGATGTGGGACCGAAAAGCGCTTTGGGGGTTTTAGCTTTGGGATCCATAGACGACATTGAACGCGCTATTGCCAAACAGGATCTGACTTTTCTTACGGCCGTAGCCGGTATTGGCAAGAAAACCGCGGAACGAATTATGATTGGTTTGAGAGATAAATTGGCGGAAAAATCTTTGCCTTATTCTCCGGAGCAAAATACCGATATGGGCGAAATTTTTGACGCGCTCAAACAAATGGGCTATACGCCGCACGAAATCAGAGAAGTTTTGAAAAAAATGCAAGGCGACCATGGAACGATTGAGGAGAAATTAAAAAAAGCGCTGAAGATGTTGGGAAAATAATATGTTGATTGCTAATGCTCAAGATAAAAATAAGTGGAATGAGTTTATTGAAAAGCAGCCCTTTTCTCCTTTTACGCAAAGCTGGGAATGGGGCGAATTGCAGGAAATCTTGGGACGAAAAATTTGGCGATTAGAGTTGCGGGAAAACGATGAATTGATTGGCGCGGCGCAAATAATCAAATATCCCTTGCCGTTTGGCAAAAATTTTCTATATATTCCGCGCGGGCCGATTATTAATAAAAACTATCAACAAAACGCCGGAGAAGAATTTACAAAGTATTTAAAAAATTTAGCGACTGCGGAAAAAGCGATTTTTACAAGAATGGATTTTAATTTGGGAAAGGAATTAAAAACGGCACCGCTTGAAGCGTATCGCTCGGCCATTACTCAATCAAAAAGCGAATGGATGATTGACTTATCGCTTTCCGAAAGCGATATGCTTTCCCAAATGCACGAAAAGACGCGATATAATATTCGGCTGGCGCAAAAAAAAGGCGTGGCCGCAAATATATATTTTGGCAATGATCTGAAAAAGCAATTGGAAAACTTTTTTAATTTATTGAAAGAAACGGCCATTAGGGATAAATTCTATCTGCACCCTTTGGCGCATTACCAAAAAATTATTGATATTTTTGGTGATAGGATTGAATTGGCGGCGGCGGAATATGAAGGAAAAATTTTGGCCGCCGGATTGGTGCTGTTTTTCGGCAATACAGCCACTTATCTTTACGGCGGATCGTCAAGCGAAAACAGAAACTTAATGGCGCCGTACGCGATGCATTGGCAGGCGATCAGGCGCGCCAAAGAGCGCGGCTGTCGCTGGTACAGCTTCGGCGCCGTAAACGACACTGATTTGGCGAGCGTGACACGATTCAAACAAGGCTTTGGCGGCAAGCTCATTGACTTTGGCGGAAGCTTTGATATGATAGTAAATCCTCTGTGGTATTTTTTATACAACGCCGCGAGAAAGGTTAAAAAATAATGCCCTTGTAGTAGAATGGATACTATATCTCCCTCCGAAGGAGAAGCTGCAGGTTCGATTCCTGCCAAGGGCA
>JBBUEG010000036.1:0-2685 GCA_038056985.1 Patescibacteria group bacterium
GAAAAATTGAACAAGCTGGAACGATATGGATTTAAGATTGGTAAGGAGATAGAGGCAGGAGAGGGAGTGAAATTGTATAAGCTAACGACGAATTAAAAATTCTAAGTTATGGTTGATAAAATAATAAAATTTGTAAAGATCGCGCTATGGCTCGTGCCGGTTGTATTTTTGTTTTGGCTTTTCAATAAAAATTTTGTGCCGGGCGGTATTTTGACAGCCAAGTGCGATGCGGACAAGTGTTCAAAATTAGTTGCGGCTTTTGCAACCAAAGAGCCGGAAAAAATAATCGGGGAAACCAAGGAAGGCGATCGCTATCGCCTGATTGCTCACGATCCGATTTATTTTACGGTCAAAACGCCGCGGCCCTTTGCCAAAGCGAAAATAACAGTCGAATTCGCCAATCCGGACAATCAGCCGATTTTTAATTTCGGCGCTTTGGCGGCTAACGGCGCTTATGTTTTTAAAAATGTATTTTCGCAAAACAGCCTGATTGAACAATTGGAAAAAGACTGGGAAGTGATCAAAGAAAATGATTCGTATTTGTTCACGCGGCCGGAGGAGTCCTCCTTCGCCAAGGCTTCGGAGGATAAAAAAGAAACAGGTGATAAAAAAGAAGATGTTAAGAAAGTTGAAACAAAGCCAATTAAAAAATATTCAAGTATTGATGAATTTGTAAATAATTTGCCGTCGCTTGACGAGGCGAGGGCGCATAATTATGATTTAAGCGATCATATCGGGCTGAGAGATTATAAGCCGAGCGACAAGCGATTGGAAGTCGGCAATACTTTGCGCGGACCGCACGAGATAATTACTTACATTGAAAATGAACCGCTGGATTTTAAATTCATTTTCCAAGACATCAATCGGCACAAAGGCGCCGATAATTTCAGTATTACAGTCTCGCGCGGCGGTAAAAAAGTTCTTGAAAAAAAAGTGTCGGATGACGGAATTTCCAAGGCAAGCGGAGTCGTGAAAGATCCGACGGAAGTGGAAATTTATTTGGAAAAACCAGCGTTTGGGGTGTATGCGATATCTGTTCAGGCTAAAGACGACGATATTTTTATTAAAAATATTTCCACTCGCCAATCTCTGGTGATGTTTAGTAATCATCTGTATTTTGCCGACGATGACGAATATAAAGTCCTGGAAGGCGTAGCTTCCAAAGCGAGCAATGTTTTATTTTCCGGTCAGACGCTTTCTGCTCGTTCCAGCCATAAAAGCGCTCTCCAAACTATTGCGGTTGATAAAAAACCTTTAGTCCTCAAAGAAGTCAATAAAGAGTATGAGTTTAAGAGAAATAAGACTCAAACGGGGATTTTATCGATCGCTGTTCCCAAAAGCGATGTTTATTTATCGTCAGACGGATTTTTTGTTTTTAATAGCCGGCAGTTTTTCAATCCGGATCTGGGCGCGGTTTTGAATTTGGGAACGGATGTGCCGGAAAATATAAATTATGTTATTACGCAATATCCGAAATTGACTGATCATGGCAATGGTTGGCTAAAAGCCGAAGCCGAATTTTCAGGGAAAGAACTGTATCGAGACGATAAAGGGCAGTATAATTTTATTTTGCAAATTCCTGGATTGCCGGAAAACAAAAGAATTTTGAAATTGAGTAAAATGAAAGTGGAATTTACCAAAGAACCGATCACGATTTTTAATTTATGGACGAAGCTAAAAGAGAAATTATCCGTCAAAGGCGGATCCGCCTCGGGCGGAAAATTATAAAAAAATCAATATGACGGTTCAAACTATTCAATTGATTTGGAAAATTTTTAAAGAACTTATTACGGAAATTTTTAAAATTTCCCTTTTGTCTTATCTGCTATTCTATTTGATTGAAGATTTTTTTCCGGGATTCGTGTCTAGTTTTTTCAGTATGAATATTTTATTGGGGATTGTGGTAGGGAGCGGCGTTTTTACCGTGGTGATTGAAAAGCCGGCTTCAGAATCGGACGGTGAGGTGAAGATTAAAGACAGGATCAAAGCTCGCGACATTGTTTTTATTGTCATTTTAAGCATTATTGCCGGCGGATTGATTTATTTAAAAACCAAAGATTTGGGCAAATTAGGGCTTGCGATTTCCATAATTTCCGGTATAATAATTTTATTAATGTCAATTTTATTATTAATTGAAGACGATTATGATAAGCGAAGTGAAAATTAAGCAATTAAAAATTTTTCCGGACGATCGCGGATTTTTTACCGAGGTGTTTAAAGAAACGGCCGATGATTTTGTAATTCCCATAAAACAGACTTCTTATACGGAAACTTATCCCGGAGTAATCAAAGCTTTTCATTGGCATAAAATTCAGTGGGATTTGTGGTTTGTGGTCAAAGGAATGGCGCAGGTGGTTTTACATGATATGCGCAAAGACTCGCCGACTTACAAAGAGACTCAAGTGATTTTTGCGGGCGAAAGGAATCCGGTGGTGATTTTTATTCCGCCTTTTGTGGCGCACGGCTATCGCGTCTTGGGAAATGAAAAAGTCGGGCTTTTTTATCACACGACTGAATCTTATGATCCCAAAAATGCGGACGAAGAAAGAATTGATTATAGCAGCCCGGAGATCGGATTTGATTGGGAAACGAAGAATCGATGAGTTGGGATTTATGATTTATGATTTAAGATTCATGATTTATGAATATATTGATCACCGGCGGTGCGGGCTTTATGGGCTCCAA
>JBBUEG010000036.1:2785-8570 GCA_038056985.1 Patescibacteria group bacterium
ACCGAAGAGAGTCCTTTTGAGCCGAATAGCCCGTACGCCGCGTCCAAAGCGGGAGGCGATCATTTGTGCCGAGCGTATTTTAAAACATACAATGTCCCGGTAATCGTCACTCATTCTTGCAATTTTTTCGGACCTTTTCAATATCCGGAAAAATTGATACCGCTTTTTATCACCAATCTTTTGCAAAATAAAAAAGTGCCGGTGTACGGGGATGGCCAACAAGTGCGTGAATGGATTTTTACTGAAGACCATTGCCGGGCCATTGATACTATTTTGCAAAAAGGAGAAATTGGCGAGGTTTATAATATCGGCACCGGAAATGAAATTACCAATATTGAAATTACAAAAATTTTATTAAAAGAATTGGGCAAGGATGAGTCGTTCATTGATTATGTCAAAGACCGCCCCGGACATGACAGGCGATACGCTATTGATTCTGGAAAGCTTCGCAAACTCGGCTGGTCGCCGGAAGTGAGCTTTGAAAACGGTATAAAGCAAACGGTTGATTGGTATAAGCAAAATGAGCAGTGGTGGAAAAGAATCAAAAGCGGTGAGTATTTGGAATATTACAAAAAACAGTATCATGTATGAAAGTTTTGATTTTAGGCTCGCATGGTATGCTTGGGCAAGAATTGGTAAAAGTTTTTTCCAATAACGAAGTGATTGCTTGGGATCGAGAGGATTTGGACATAACTGATCAAATGCAAGTTTTTCAAAAAATTGTGGAATTAAGGCCGGATATAATTTTAAATTCCGCGGCGTATAATGCGGTTGACAAGGCCGAAGAGGAGAAGGATTTGACTTTTGCCGTAAATGCCGATGCTGTAAAGTATTTGGCGCAAGTGTCTAATGAAATCGGAGCGATTTTTGTTCACTACGGCACTGATTATGTTTTTGAAGGAATTGAAAGAGGCGGCTACAAAGAAGGCGACGCAAAGAATCCGCAAAGTATTTACGCGCAATCAAAAGCCAAAGGAGAAGAATATTTGCGGGAGATCGGAGGAAAATATTATTTAATCCGTCTGTCGCGATTATTCGGAAAGCCGGGAATAGGGGATGGATCCAAGAAAAGTTTTGTTGATATGATTTTGAATTTGGCCAAAGAGAAGAAAGAGTTGGAAGTGATCAATGAAGAGTTAAGTTCGCCGACTTACGCGCCGGATTTGGCCAAGATCACAAAAGAGCTGATTGATCAAAAACATCCTTTTGGCATTTACCACGGCGCAAACAGCGGTGCCTGCACCTGGTATGAATTAGCCGGTGAGGCCTTGAAATTAAAAAACATCTCGTGTAAGATGATTCCCGTACCGGCTAGTCGTTTCCAAAGATCGGCTGTCCGGCCGAAATATTCAGTATTATTAAATACCAAGCTAACTCCGGCCAGAAGCTGGCAGGAAGCATTAAAAAATTATTTGAAAATATGAAAGGCATTATTTTGGCCGGCGGCACGGCCACCCGTTTGTTTCCACTGACCGCCACCACATCCAAACAGCTTTTGCCGGTGTATGACAGGCAGATGATTTTCTATCCGCTGAATACTCTGGTCCAAGGAGGAGTGCGGGAAATTCTTATGATTGTCGCGCCGGAGCATAGCGGCCAATTTTTAAATTTACTTGGTTCTCTTTTGAAAAATCATGGCATTCAGATATATTTTGAAGTGCAAAAAGTGCCCAGGGGCCTTCCGGAAGCTTTTGTAATAGGCGAGAGTTTTATTGACGGCGAATCTGTCGCAATGATATTGGGCGATAATATTTTTGAAGATAATTTTTCCGAAACAATGAAAGAATTTCAAAGCGGTGCGCATATTTTTTTAAAAAAAGTTTCTGATCCGGAGCGATTTGGTGTTGCGTCATTTGACGATCAGGGACGGGTGATTGAAGTCGTTGAAAAACCGGAAAAATACGTAAGCGATCATGCGATTGTCGGTTTTTACATTTATGATGAAACCGTTTCCGAGGCGGCCAGGAAATTATCGCCTTCAAAGCGAAAAGAGACTGAAATCACGGACCTGCACCGCCATTACCTCAATAATAAGCAGTTGCGGTCAACGGTTATCGGCGGCGCTTGGCTGGATGCCGGTACATACGATTCGCTTCTTGAAGCGGGGAGCATCGTAAAAGAGCGAGGCATGCACAAAAATTTTCATTCGGCGATTGAGAGCGCGATCGCCGAATTCAATGAAGAATTAAAAAATTTGGCAAAGAAAAAGCTCGGGTAGTTATTTCAAAAGATTGATTTCAAAATAGCGCAGATTTTCTCCGGATTGCGTCCAGATGGAAACAGTGAATTTCTTGTTCATTTCCCAGAGTATGAATCTTTCATCCGCCTCCAAATCAATAAGAGGCGTTATGTGAGCGCCGTAAATGCCGTGCTCCGCTATTTTTATTTGCTGGCTTTGCAAAATCATCGTATAGGAATAATTTTGAATGGGCAGTATTCGGTCTATGCCGGAAGAGCTTCGGATGATCAAGTTTTTTTTGATTGGCCGTTCGCTTAATCCATATTGAAGAAGTTCCAGGTCGTCTGGAACGGTCAGCATTTGATCGTTTTCGTTCCAAAAAAAATCGTTTACTTCTTTCAAATGGTCAATTTCGCTGAAAATATTATCGGCAATTGATCCGATGATCAAACCTTTTTGTCCGTCTTTAAAAATCGTAAAAGATGAATCGTCCGTTGCAATAATTTCGGATGTTTCTTTCCCTCCCAACTCAAATTTCCAAATATTTTCCGCGTAAACAAACGATCCTTCCTTTGATTTCACTGCCGGAAAATTATTACTTGAATAAACGATTTCTTTTTGCCGTTTAATGTTTTTCGGCAAAAGAATGATGTCTTTTAGGATGCTCGTTTTTTCCGGCAGGACTTCAATATTTCTTTCCCAAGAAATGTAATCATCCTTTTCAATTTTTATGTTGTAATCGTCGGGAGAAAGGGCGTTGATGATTGTAGGAATTTTTTGATCTATTTTTTTGCCGTTGATCAAAATATTGGCATCTTTCGGTTCAACCTCAATATAAATGCTGCCGGTCTTCTGCAGCGACCATTTTTTGAAATTCCAGCGTAAACCGGCCGTGTACAAAACAAGGATGGGTGCCGCAATGAGAAATGTGAGGATAAAGGCGGCCGCGATCAGGCGGCGAGTATTTATATGCATAGACAGTTATTGCATTATATGATACAGTAAACTGGTAAATTTCTCAACACTGAATATGTCCAAATTCATAATTCAAGGCGGCAATCCTTTGCGCGGAAAGGTAAAAATATCCGGATCAAAAAATGCGTCCACGCCTATTATAGCGGCGACACTTCTTACGCGGCAAAAATCCGTTTTGGAAAATGTGCCGAAGATCCGCGATGTTAATAATTTGCTGGATATTCTGAAAGGAATGGGAGCGGATATGAAATGGATCGGCGATCATGAATTGGAAATTCAATGCAAGGATGTTTCTTTGGATAAATTGGACAGGAAAGCGGTGAAAAAAATGCGCTCTTCGGTGCTGTTGCTCGGCCCCTTGCTTGCGCGATTCCGCAGTATTGAAAATTTTCCCGAGCCGGGCGGATGCATTATCGGCAATCGGCCGCTGGACGCTCATTTTGCGGCGTTCAAGGCCTTGGGAGCTGAAATTGAAGTGGACGGCAATCGCGGCGCTTATTCAATGCGGGCGGAAAAATTGGCCAATGCTGAAATTACGCTGCCGGAATTCAGCGTGACCGCGACGGAAAATTTGCTTATGGCTGCGGCAACGATTCCCGGAAAAACGATTATTAAAGGCGCCGCCGTAGAACCGCATGTTCAGGATTTGATAAAATTTTTAAACGCGATGGGCGCTAAAATAATTTTTTCCGGACAGCACGAAATCAGCGTGGAGGGTACTGAAGAATTGCATGGCGCCAAACATACGATCATACCGGATCAAATTGAGATCGGGACATTTGCGGCCGCGGCCGCGGCTACTCGCGGCGACATTGAAATAGAATCGGTTGATCTGACTCATCTTGATTTGATTATTTTGAAATTAAAACAAATCGGGGCGCAGATTGAAATTGGCGACAATAAATTGCGCGTCTCAACCGACGGCAGCCTTAAATCGTTTCGCTTGCAAACAATGCCTTATCCGGGATTTCCCACTGATTTGCAAGCGCCTTTCGGGTTTTTAGCCACGCAGGCAATCGGTACGAGCCTGATCCACGATCCCTTATTTGAGGGACGGATGGGCTATGTCGGCGAGCTGGTGAAAATGGGTGCCAATGCCGTGGTTTGCGATCCGCATCGTGTGCTGATTACCGGCGCCACTCCTTTGTACGGCACGGAGATCAAAAGCCTGGATTTGCGCGCCGGAGCTACTTTGATTTTAGCCGGATTGGCGGCTGAAGGACAAACCTTGATTCACGACGCTGAAATAGTAGAACGCGGTTATGAAAGATTTGATGAAAGACTAAGAGATTTGGGAGCGGAAATAACCAAAATAGATTGATTTTATGAAATTTTCCAAACATTTCACCTCCGCAATCATTATTATAATCGCTCTATTGAGTTTTGTTGTAGGTATTTTTATCGGTACGACTCAAAAACAAGCGCAAGAGTTGGCCAGTCAATTTACATCCGGTTTGGACGGCACTGCTTTAGGCGGCGTTGCGGCCGTGCCGCAAGATTTGAATTTCAAGCTTTTTTGGGAAGTGTGGCAAAAAGTGAAGGTTGATGCAGTGGATCACAATGTCACTGATCAAGATTTATTCTACGGAGCGGTGCGCGGGGTGGTTGGCGCGCTCAAAGATCCATACTCCGTATTTTTCACTCCGGATGAAACTAAGAAATTCAACGAGGAATTGTCCGGCAGTTTTGAAGGAATCGGCGCGGAAATCGGATTTAATAAAAATAACATTCTGTCAATCATAGCGCCTCTGCCTGCCACGCCGGCGGAGCGAGCCGGACTCAAGGCGGAAGATATGATTTTAAAAATAGATGGCCAAGATACGACCGATATGAGCCTGGAAGACGCGGTTAGTAAAATCCGCGGACCGAAGAGCACCGAGGTTACTCTGAATATATTCAGAGAAGGATTTAGCGAGCCGAAAGAGTTTGCGATTATCAGAGATAGAATCCAGATTGAGAGCGTTAAATGGGAAATAAAAGAAGCAAGCGGCAAAAAGTTTGCTTACATAAAAATTTCCCACTTTAATGCCGACACCGGAGATAAATTTGAAAAAATCGTAATGCCGGTTTTGCAAAAAAATCCGGATGGGATAATTTTGGACTTGCGCAATAATCCGGGCGGATTTTTGGATGTTTCCGTGGATATCGCCGTTTTTTGGACGGGCGACAAGACTGTGGTAATTGAGCAAATCAAAGGAGATAAAAAGGAGGAATTAAAAGGCAATGGCATCGCGCGATTCCAGGATATTCCCACTATTGTTTTAGTGAATGGCGGATCGGCATCAGCTTCGGAAATCGTGGCCGGCGCTCTCCAAGACCACGGCAAGGCGAAAATCGTAGGAACCAAGACTTTTGGCAAAGGATCAGTGCAGGAATTGGAGTCTTTGGGCAACGGGTCGTCTTTGAAGCTGACTGTAGCCAAGTGGCTCACGCCCAAAGGCGTATCCATTTCCGAAAAGGGCATAACGCCCGATATTGAGGTGAAATTTACGGACAAAGATTTTGAGGAAAAGAAAGACCCGCAGCTTGAAAAGGCGCTGGAATTGCTGGCGGAGTAAAATCATAAAAGTTGAATATTTTTTAAGGTGTGATATACTTTTATTAGAATTTGTGATTTGTGATTTGTGATTT
>JBBUEG010000036.1:8670-10527 GCA_038056985.1 Patescibacteria group bacterium
ATTTGTGATTTGTGATTTGTGATTTAGGATTTTACGCATATGAAGGTAATCTTGCTTAATAAAGTCAAAGGCCTAGGCGAAAAATACGACACCAAAGAGGTGGCGGACGGATACGCGCGAAATTTTTTGCTGCCGCAAAATCTGGCGGAAATTTCCACCCCGGAAAGAGCAGCGATAATGAAGGAGCGAAAAGCGAAAGAAATAGGCGACGCGCAAAAAGATTTGGAGCGAGTAGAGGCCTTTGCTGAAAAATTGGAGATGCTTGAGATAATCGTCAAAGCCAAGGCGCAGGAAGACGGGACGCTTTACGGATCGGTCGGCCCGAAAGAAATCGCCGCGGCCATTAAAAAACACCACACCTCCATTGATGAAAAACAAATTTCTATTAAAAATCCGATTAAAAAACTCGGCGAACACGAAGCGGTGGTAAATTTAAACCACGGTTTGGAAGCGCCGATCACCGTCACCGTGGAAAGAGAAGAATAATTATGCCGGTAAAAAATCCAAAATATATTTTCGTCTTGGGCGGCGTTATTTCCGGCGTGGGCAAGGGAACGGTATCGGCGTCCATTGCCATGCTTTTGCAATCAAAAGGATATAAAATAACTTCTTTGAAAATAGATCCTTATGTCAATGTGGATGCCGGCACGATGAATCCAACCGAGCATGGCGAAGTTTTTGTGACAGCGGACGGATTGGAGACTGATCAGGACATCGGCACTTATGAAAGATTTCTGGACACGACTTTATCGCGCGACAATTATATGACCACGGGAGCAGTGTACCGATCGGTGATTGATCGCGAGCGAGCGCTGGATTACGGAGGCAAATGCGTTGAGGTGGTGCCGCATATTCCTTTGGAAGCGATCAGGCGCATTGAAGCGGCGCGGAAAAAGCACAAAGCCGATATTACGATTATTGAAGTCGGCGGTACGGTGGGCGAATACCAAAATATTTTATTTTTGGAAGCGTCGCGAATGATGAAATTGAAAAATCCCGGCGATGTGCTGAATCTCCTTGTGTCGTATTTGCCCATACCCTCAAAATTGGGAGAAATGAAATCCAAGCCCACCCAATACGCGGTGAGGACTCTCAATTCATCCGGCATTCAGCCGGATTTTATAGTATGTCGGGCTGAAAGAACTATTGACGATGTGAGACGGGAAAAATTGTCCGTATTTTGCAATGTCCGGCCGGAGGATATTATAGCAGCACCCGATGTGGCATCCGTCTATGATGTGCCCTTGAATTTTGACAAAGAGCGGTTTGCCGACAAGATCCTGAAAAAATTCGGCCTTTTGGCCAAAAAAAGAGATGTGCGCGAATGGCGCAAAAGAGTGGAAGGAGTTCGCCGTTCGCAAAAAACCGTGAAAATCGGCATTGTGGGAAAATACTTTGGGATTGGCGACTACACTTTGGCTGATTCTTATATTTCGGTCATTGAAGCTTTGAAACACGCGGCTTACGCCAATAAATCAAAAATTGAATTGGATTGGGTTAATTGCGGGGATTTTGAAAAAGATTCGGAATCCTTGAAAAATCTTTCGAAATTTGACGGAATTGTAGTGCCGGGCGGATTTGGCTCGCGCGGAGTGGAAGGGAAAATTTCCGCCATCAAATACGCGCGCGAGAAAAAAATTCCGTTTTTCGGCCTGTGCTACGGGATGCAGCTAGCCACCATTGAATTCGCTCGCCATGTCGTTAAAATGCCGGAAGCGCACACTACCGAAGTAAACAAAAAAACGCCGTATCCGGTCATTGATATTTTGCCCGAGCAAGTGGATCTGATGAAAAAAGGAGAATACGGCGGAACAATGCGTTTGGGAAGTTTTCCGTGCGTTTTGAAAAAAGGAACGC
>JBBUEG010000037.1:0-2065 GCA_038056985.1 Patescibacteria group bacterium
ACGATCAATAAACGCGGCAGTTTGCGAAAGTTGGAATAAATAAATGAGACATTTTAACAGTTTTAATTTTTTTTAATATTTAGCAATTGTTGTAGTTGCTTACGATCGTGAGTAACTTCAACAATTTGTATTATTGAGTAATTATTATTTAGTTGTTTGATGTAAAAAAATAAGGCCCTTAACAAATAATCTGTTAAGGGCCTTTAGGTGTAGTAGTTTTGATGGCTGGGGAGAGATTGCCGTTACTCGCGGATGGCAGCAAATAGACTCGCACCAAGAGTGCCGTTAATATTCTCACCGCACAACCCGATGTGTTTATATCTATCAACGCCGCCTACATATCCGGCGTTGATATTGGCGAGCGTAATTGCTACGCCGTGCATACCATGAGTATCAAACGCTTTCGGGATGAAGATAATGTGCGACGCCTTTTCTGCTATTTTTATGTGCTGGATACCGAAATAGCCGATATCCTCAAAAGTTGGATGTTCAAGATGGCGTCGCATAAATTCGGAACGCACCTCTTTAAGTGTCGGCGAGTTGCGGAATTCTATCAACACGACTGTCCGTTTTATAGGCTTGTGCTTCTTAATTGGGAAGTATTCATCTGTTCTAAACCAGTTATACTTCCGATATTCTGAGGAACAATACTGGTACCTATTCCAATACGGGTCTCTTTGAGACCCTTTCTCCCACCTATACCCTCCTAAATCTATTAGGGTTGAGAAATCCTTGTCTCCATCGCAAGTGATGGAGAGTTCTTTTATGATTTTAGATGGTGTGAGCGTCTCACGAAGAATGTGGGCGAGCTTTTTTTCATGCGTCCATCTACGCATGGTATCTTGGTCAATGTCGCGCGGCAGCGCCTTAATGACCGCTGCCTGAAATTCTGCGTATGAGGTGATTTCATGATTCTTTGACATGACTATTCCTCCCTGTGTTAGTTGCCGCACTATTGCGACTTTGGTAAAATCTTAAAATCTAAAGGACAATTAATTGTTCAGCGTAGCAAATAAGACTAAAAATGTCAAGCCTTGACGGCTCTTTGCAAAATTTGCAATATTATTTAACTTATGTTAATATTTTTTATAGTTCCGAAATCGGAGCTTAAAGATTAGCTCTGATTTTTTAGTACTAAACAGATTTATTTATATTTATGGCTCGCGAATATAGTCTGGAAAAAACGAGAAATATCGGGATTATCGCCCACATTGACGCCGGGAAAACGACTGTTTCCGAGCGGATTTTATTTTATACCGGAAAGACTCATAAGATCGGCGAAGTGCACGAAGGGGAAGCGGTTATGGACTGGATGGAACAGGAGCAAGAACGCGGCATTACCATTACGGCGGCGGCGACCACCTGTTTTTGGCCCCAGCCGGTTTCAGATAAAACTCATCGGATAAATATCATTGACACTCCCGGACATATTGATTTTACCGTGGAAGTGCAAAGAAGTTTGCGCGTTTTGGATGGCGGAGTGGTGGTGTTTGACGGTGTCGCCGGAGTGGAGCCGCAGTCGGAAACAGTCTGGCATCAGGCCACCAAATTCAATGTTCCTAGGATTTGCTTTATAAATAAAATGGATCGCATGGGCGCTAATTTTTACGCCGATTTGGATTCAATTCGCGAGAGATTGACTCCCAATGCCCATCCGGTGCAATTGCCGATCGGAGCGGAAGAAAATTTTCTGGGAATTATTGATCTTTTTGAACGGAAAGCGTGGATTTACAAAGATGATATGGGAAAAACATCCGAGGATACGAGCATTCCGGAAAATATGAAGGAAAAAGTGGAAGAATATCGGCGCACTTTGCTTGAAGCGATTGTGGAACAGGATGAAAATTTGCTGGCGCAATATCTGGAAGGTAAAGAACCGCCGCTTGATGAATTGAAAAAAACTTTACGCAAAGCGTGCATTCTTTCAAAATTAGTGCCGGTTTTTTGCGGCTCAGCCCTTAAAAACAAAGGCGTACAATTTCTACTGGACGGCGTGATTGATTATTTGCCGTCGCCTCTGGATATTCCGGCCGTGAAAGCCACTGATCCGAAAAACAATGAAATA
>JBBUEG010000038.1:0-7658 GCA_038056985.1 Patescibacteria group bacterium
TAGAACGCAACAATCACGCATTCAAGACGCGGGTTCGATTCCCGCCACCTCCACTTCTTCGTCTTTATGCTTCGCCGCTATAAAAAACCGAAATTAAAGTCATTGACGCCTCGTTATAGAACCAACGAGTGGATTCGCGTGCCCGAAGTGAAGCTCATTGACGAAAATGGGGAATTTTCCGGCAATGTTCCGATTGAAGAAGCGCTATCCCGCGCCAAAGAAGCCGGGCTTGATCTGGTGGAAATCGCCCCCAAAGAAACGCCGCCCGTTTGCCGCATCATTGAATACGGAAAATTTCAATATCAGCTGGAAAAAAAGATAAAAGAACAAAGGAAAAAACAAAAAAATGTGGAAGTGAAAGGCATTCGCTTGAGCTTGCGCATCGGCGAGCACGATCTGGAAGTCCGCCGCGGCCAGGCGGAAGGTTTTTTGGATGAGGGTGACAAAGTGAAAGTTGAATTGATTTTGAGAGGCCGCGAACACCAACACACGGATTTGGCAAAAAAAATTATCAATGATTTTATCGCGAAGCTTGGAAAGATCGGCGAAGATTTGTATTTGGAAATGCCGCCGTCCAAACAAGGCGGGAAATTGATGGCTATTGTAGGAAGAAAGTAGTAATCACTAATATACGAATGCAAGACAGATATACAAATCCGATTATTATTCGTATATTTATTTAAAATTTGTATATTCGCGATTACTCCTTAAAGCAAAAGCATTATGAAAACCAATAAAACGATTTCCAAGCGATTTACGATTACCAAAAAAGGCAAAGTGATAAAGCGCAAGGCCGGCCAGGGGCATTTTAATTCGCGCGAATCCGGAAAAACCACGATTATGAAACGCCGCGATGTTTCTTTATCAAAGCATTCGGCCAATGTGATTAAAAAAATTATTATAACATAAAACCTGAAACATGAAACATGAAGCCCGAATTAATGATTCAGGATTCAAGATTCATGATTCAAGATACGCAATATGAGAGTCAAAAGAGGAAAAACTCATGTCAAACGGAGAAAAAATTTACTCAAGATAACCAAAGGTTTTCGCTGGGGCAGGAAAAATCTTGTCAAACGCGCCAAAGAAGCGTCCGTGAAGGCGGGCCGGCGCGCCTATGTGGGACGGAAGCTCAAAAAAAGGGAAAATCGCCGCTTGTGGCAGATTAAAATAAATGCCGGAGCGCGCGAAAAAGGAGTTTCTTACAGCAAATTAATGGGCGCTTTGAAAAAAGCCAACATTGAATTGAATCGCAAAATGCTTTCAGAGCTTGCGGCCGAATACCCGAAAGCGTTTGAGAAAGTCATTGAAGCGGCGAAGAAATAGTCAGAACAAATAAGCATAAAAACCGTTCCAAGATTATTTGGAGCGGTTTTTAATTTTATAAAAAATAGACAAACATAAAATCGCCCCGAAAGCATCAATTAAAACATCAATTGGCGAAGCGATGCGGCCCGGGACAAATCCTTGGTGAATCTCGTCCGAGATGGCATAAAGAATAACAATAACCATTACAATGACAAATAATTTTTGTTGTTTTTGCCACTGTTTTGTTGCGGAAAAGCCGCGCAGTAAAAGTATTGCTAAAATCGCGTATTCTCCCGTATGGGCGATTTTTCTTAAGACAATATCAAAAATATCGGGCAAGCCCGAATGCAGATCGGGAACCGAGGAAAAGAAGAATATCATCCCAGCCCATAAAATTGCCGGAATCAATTTTTTGATTTGTTTAAAGTCCATAAAACGAAAAAATTAATGCCAAGAAAGTGATTTGAGATCATTTCTTGGCATTTTTGCGCTTAATAAAATGCGCCGTGCGCTTGATGCCGTAGCCCACGGCTATGCCGGCGGCGACTGCTGCGGCGATTTTCCATAAACCGCTTATCTTTTTCTTTGTGCCGTATTCGGCCGCTTTTTCGGACTCCTCGTCCAAAGTCTTACCGGACACCTTTTTTCGGAATTCCGGAGCGACTTTTTTTTCAGCCAATTCTTCTTCTTTTGGTTCCCATTTGATTAGTCTTTCCAGAGGCGAGAGCACATTCTTCGCCAGATTGTCTTTATCGGTCATAATAAGATACCGCCGCCAGCCATTGGTGTTTTTTTTATCGCCGGCTTCGCTGTCTGTATCAGACTTTTTCACCCCCAAAGCGTCTTCCAGATAATCTCTGGCTTGCCGAACTTCTGCGGTCTGCCGGACGGTTTTTAAAGTATTCAACACCTCTTTTCTGATGTTTTTCGGCGATGTGATAAAACGATAACCAATAAACGACCGCGCTTTTATCGCCACTTTCAGATACTTGACGATATCTCTCAATTTTTCCAGCTCTTTGGCATTCAAATTCATCACCCCCTTTTGTTAAATTAAAAGAACATTGTTTGATTAAAGAGTATACGCTGTTTTATAGGAAATTCAATAGCCTCTACTTTCTCCCAAAAAACAAAAACCCTCCGTCAAAAACGGGGGGATTTTGGTGGACCATACCGGATTCGAACCGGTCGCCTCTTCCATGCCATGGAAGCGCTCTACCAAATGAGCTAATGGCCCACGAGTCTCAGCGTAGGCGAAGAAGCGCTCTAACCCCAGCCCGAGGCCCAAGAATTTTTATTGGTGCGCGTGGTAGGACTCGAACCTACGACCAGTCGTGTATAAGACGACCGCTCTGCCAGCTGAGCTACACGCGCTCATCGCTAATATATTCTATAACAGCCAAGTTATTTTGGCAAACTCTCCATGGTTTGTTTAAAAGATTCCAAAACTGCGGTTTGCGCTTCCATAAGATTTTTCGCCATTGTCCATTGGGCCGATTGATGATCGGCGTTTGGAGTGAACGGTTTGGCTAAAATTTGCGCGTCAATGTTTTTTATTGTTTGAATGGAAACCGCGATCGCGTCCGGCTTGGTTTCGGCAAAAAGGATTATTATTTTCGCTTCCGGACTGGAAGCGATCAATTCTTCCATTATGTCTTCCAGCCCGTCGTCCAAAGAAATTTTCATATCATCGGCCGAAGCGTAAGACCAGACTATGCCGTATTTGTCGTCTTTTTGCAGGCGAGTCAGGATTTTGCCCCAGAGCTTTAAGAGCGAAAGAGATTTGGTAAAATATAAATGCTGGATGATCTCCTCGCGGCGCGCGCCCTGGGAAATGAGATTGCTTGCGATCTGAAGCGATTGGGGAGAGATTCTTTTTTGAAAGCTTTTGGTTTCCGCGATCATGCCTGCCAGAATAAGCGTAGCCAGATCCGGATGAAAAGGATCGGCCATAAATCTTTTGGCGATCGCGTAAATGATTTCGGCCGAAGACGAAGCGGTGAGATCCACGATATTGACTTGCCCAAAATGCTCGTTCGTCGGTTTGTGGTCAATATTGACGATCGGCGTTTCGTAAAAAAATTCGCTGTTTTTCTCGTAAAGCTGCCCCAGCGATTCCAGATCCGGCGATCCCACGCAGACAATCAGATCAAAGCGAAAATCGCCCTCGTGGGTTTCCACATCTTCTTTGCGGAACATCCCGCCGGACGGCATAAGGAAAATGTCCAAATGATCGCCGTTTTGATCATAGCTTAATTCTTCCACTTTGGTGCGCGAAGTGTCCACCCGGATCACGAATTTTCTAAGATGGGAAATATTGTCTTTGATTTCCGAAATTCCCGTGAGAAATTTCATTTTGGAAGTGATGCGGAAATTTTCCGATGTGATTTCCACAGTCTTCTTGCTGTTTTCCAAAATTTTTTTCAAGGCCGTCGCTGCCGCCACATCCGCGATAAGCGGATTTTTTTTAAGCATTATCAGGATATTTTCCGGATGCTTAAGAAGCTCTTCAAATTGCTGGGGGATAGTTAACATAAAGAATAAATGAGTTTACCCTGTTTTGTTTTTTTCGTCAAGCCGCGGGCGGATTTCATTAATTTAAATAAAAGTGGTACAATAAGAAGGATTTATGAAGAAGTACGCTCTAATGGTAATCCGTCTGCTTTTCGCCGCTCTTTTGATTTTTGAATTTTTGAATTGGATAGGAATCTTGCATTTTAGCGTCAAATTCACCTGGCTGGGATTGATTATTACCGGCGGGGCAGTTTACGGATTTATTGAGTTTTTAAACTATTATTTGAAAAAGCATCATCAGGCCGGACTTTATTGGGTGGCGTACCTTCTCGGTTTTGTTCCGGTGCTATACGACGCGGCGGGCGATGTGTTCCGATTTTACGATTTTTGGTGGTACGATGTAATCGCGCATTTTTTGGGATCGGCCGCGGCTGCCGGAATCGTCTTCGCTTTTTTCAGAGTATTGCGCCGGACGAATTTCGTAAATTGGTATTTGGGGACAAGAATGTTTTTCGCGTTTACCACGGCCGTCGCTCTGGGAGTCCTGTTTGAGCTTGAGGAATTCGGCGAAGATTTGCTCACTTGCTACCACCGAGATCTGATCCCTTTTCTCGCGGACAAGCTTTTGCCCTGCGGACAGAGATTCGGCGACGCGTATGACACGGGCGCCGATCTTTTTTACGATGTTTTGGGGGGAATCGCGGCCGTTTTGGCGGCGTGGGGAATAGCTATAATTTTAAAGTTAAAATTTCAAAGTTCAAAGTAATAGAATATATGGAAGAAATTTTAATTCTAATAGCCAAGTTCATCAGTCTTATATTGGGAGTAGCAATAGTGTTGCTTTCTTGCCGCCGCTTGCCTGTTTTTCGGGTACGGGTATTTTTTTGTTTAAGTATTGCCGGATTTTGTTTGTCGGCTTTATTTTTTTCCGAAGAGGGAGCTTTTTCAAGCTGGATCAAGCATTTTTTATTTTACGGCGGACAAATATCTTTTCTTTTTTTTATCACCCAGGCGATGAAAATCTACGAAGAGCCTGATTTGCCGCCAGCGCCAAAGCCGCAAAATCAAATGCCGGTCATTGTCCAAATCGGATCTTTTTTGCATTTTTTGGCCGATCAGGGGATTCAGCATATTTTTACCGCATTTCTGACCATTGCCATTTTGGTGTTTATGAACGCGCGGTCAATGATCGTTGATTTCAAAGGGTTTAGATTTCCAATGGGGATTTTCGCTTCGGGGATTTTGATGTTAACCTCCTTGCATATAATGGAATTTTTCATAGAAAGCCAGAAAATTTTTACCATAAGCGAGAGTATAATTGAGGCTTGGGAATTCGCCGCCACCTATGCCGGCGTATTGATATTATTATGGGGAGTCAATCGGATCGTTTGGCCGAGTGCTAACCGGCCATTATAAAAAAAGTATGCCCGATACCACAACTTTGACAATAGCGAAGAGATAATGTGATTATAAAATAGAAAACGCTTTGATTAAATAAGCGTAATTACAAGAACTTGGCCGCAAAACTATTGATAGGAATTATATGACTGTTAAAAAAAATATTTAAGAATTCACTTTTTTGGCTTCATAAACGATTTGTTTTGAAGTCAAAGTTGTGGTAATCGGGTATGCAAATTGCGAGTAAAACTCTGCATAGTTTTCGAGAACAGCTGATCGTCGCCGTGTTGGTTGTTTTTGCGCTCCTTTTCGGATTTAGCGCGTATATTTATTCCCAGATTTCCAGTATTTCCGGAATAAACAAAGAAATAGTTTCCGTCGCGCGCGATATTCCCTATGAATTTTCGCAAGTCCATGTTTTGCTTTTAAAACAAGAAGAGATTTTATCCGCTTTGCACGACGGGCTGATTACTGCCCCCGAAGCCAATGATCAATCTGGAGAGCTTTCCAAATCTTTGGATGATGAATTCGCGAAAATATCTTCTTTTCAAGGCAGTTTGCTTAATTCCCGCTGGAGCGCGGAAAGAGAAAAAAAGCTTTTTGAGCAAGCGGACAGCGGCTTGGTTTTTACAAAAAAGAGTAAAAGCGATTTTGAGCAGAAGTTTATAAATTTTTTGGCCGCTTTTGAGCAAAATGACGCCGCTTCCCAAATGAAATTATTGTCCGAAGCGCGCGAAATCGCTTTGTCCGCCTATTCAAGGATTGATTTTTTAAACAAAGAATTCAGCCAAGCCGCCGATGTTTATTTTTTGACGGCGGAAGGAGCGACCGATAATCTTTTGCGAGTTTCATTTATATTTTTCATCATAATTCTTTTGATTATTTCCGCGGTCTCCAGCAGTATAATTCTTCGCACCGCATATTCTCTGAAATCAATTTTGGAAGGGATCGGCCAATTCCACGCCGGCCGCTTCCGGCATAAAATCGTTTTAAAATCAAAAAATGAATTCGGGATGATCGCCGAATCCCTGAATGAGGCCGTAGTTAATTTGGATAAATCTTTGGACGAAGCGAAAAAACTTTCGCGCTTGGTGGAATCAAGTATGGAAGGAATAGCGGTGACGGACACCGAAGGCGTCATTCAATATGTCAATCCGGCTTGGGAAAAATTGACCGGATGGAAATCGGAAGAAATAGTTGGAAAAGTTACGCCGCGCGTTTTAAAGTCCGGCAAACAAAATCAAGAATTTTACGAAAAACTTTGGAAAACGATAAAAAGCGGTAAAATCTTTCGCGCTGAATTTATCAATAAGCGCAAGGACCGTTCGCTTTACGATGCGGACGAAGTAATAATGCCGCTAATCGGCCCGGACGGAAAAATAAACAGCTTTGCCGCTTTTCAGCGCGACATTACCGATCAGAAACGCGCCGATCGCGAGCGGCAGGAATTAAACGGATCGCGCGAAGCTTTCATCCGCAACACGGCGCACGGCTTGCGTACGCCTTTGTCGGCCATCGGCTATACTTTTGAAATTCTGATGGACAAAGTGTCCGAGCTTCCTCCATGGACGCATCAATTTTTAGTCGGGGCGCGGGAACACTACGCCTGGATGCGGGATATTTTGGAAAATTTTATTTTCATCCAGGAATTGACTGTTGATTATTTCCGGCGCAAAGACGCGAAGGTGAGTCCGCGTGCCGAGCTTTCAGCAATCACGGACCATACGCGGTGGTTTGCCGGATCAAAAAATATCACTTTTGAGTGGTTTAATAAAGATATTCCGGAAACTCTGCCGATAGATCGCGCCGCCTTTATTTTCACAGTCAAACAGCTTTTGGATAATGCTTTGATTTTTACCCGGCCGCACGGAAAAATAACTTTCGCAACTTATCAAGAAGATAATATGCTCGTGCTGGAATCGTCCGATACGGGCGTGGGCATCCCCAAAGACGATCAGCCGCATATTTTCACTTCTTTTTTCCGCGGCCGCAATGCTTATGAAATGAAAAATGTCGGAATGGGCATCGGTCTTTATTTGGTGAAAATGATCGCCGAAGGATACGGCGGAGATGTGTCTTTTCATTCCACCGAAGGCAAAGGGTCTACTTTTATCGTGAGGTTTCCGTTGATGAAGAGGGAGTGAGAATAAATACAATCGCGATTACACGCTCCGCTACGACAAAAATACTTTCCTCTACACGGTAGAAAAACGCAAACCCAAATCCACCGGCTGGTGGTAAGTATGGATAATTTTTTGGATTTAGGACCGTCTGGTTTTACAAGCGCCAGATCATTTATTTTGAATTATCAGAGTTGAAGCGATCGCATTATGTCTGATAATTTTACAAAATCGGTAATATTATTTGACAGTAGTGCGGCCATTATGATAGGGTAAAAATTAATATTATGATATCGCAGAAAAAATTACTTTTAGCCG
>JBBUEG010000039.1:0-1140 GCA_038056985.1 Patescibacteria group bacterium
AAGCTTTTGGACAGAGAACGGCAGCGCGTCAACGCGATTATCAGATATTTAACCGATGGAATCATTCAGTGCGATTATGAATCAAGAATCGTCCTTTTGAATCCGGCGGCGGAGAGGATTTTCAGTCTTCCGAGCAAGGAATTGGCGGGGAAAATAATCAGTCCGGATGATTTTAAAAATCCCAAATTGAAAATCTTGGCGCAGATTATGCATCCGTCCTTGGCCGCGGAATCGCGCCGCCTGACGAGAAACGATGGCGAATATCCGGAAATTTACGAAATACGGATCAAGGATCCGGTGGAAAGAGATTTTCAAATAACGACTATCCCCATCACCCAGCTGCCGGGGCTGGCAACCAGTTTCTTGAAAATCGTGCACGATATTTCCCGCGAGCGATTGATCAATCGCGCCAAATCGGAATTTATTTCCATTGCGGCCCATCAGATGAGAACGCCTTTGTCCGGCATCAAGTGGACTCTCAATATGATGCTGGACGGCGATTTCGGCCCGATTACGGCCAAGCAAAAATCATTTCTGGCCAAAAGCTACAAGACCAATGAACAAATGATTATTTTGATTCGCGATTTGCTGGATGTGGCGCGCCTGGAAGAAGGCCGGTTCGGCTTTGAATTCAGCGAATCGGATTTGATCGCCGGTATTTCTTCGGCAGTTGAATCGTACGAGCAGGCTGCCCGCAACAAAGGCATTGATTTGGAATTCGTCCGCCCCAAATCGGATATTCCCAAAGTTTTTACGGATCCGGCCAAAATCTCTTTAGTCATATCAAATTTGATTGACAATGCCATAAAATATACGGACAAAGGATCGGTGAAAATTTCCGTGGAAATTCGCGAGCCTTACATTCATATCAAAGTGAAAGACACCGGCATCGGTATTCCCAAAAAAGCCAAGCTCCAGCTTTTTAACAAATTTTTCCGCGCTCCCAATGCTTTGCAGCGCCAGACCGAAGGATCGGGACTCGGGCTTTTTATTGTCAGGAATATTATCAAGCGCCACGGCGGCGATATCTGGTTTGAAAGTGCCGAAGGCAAGGGGACGGAATTTTCTTTTTCTTTGCCTTTGCGCAAGGAGCTTATTCCGGCGGACGATTTACCGATTAAAGAATATAGCGTATAATAT
>JBBUEG010000039.1:1240-2954 GCA_038056985.1 Patescibacteria group bacterium
ATTGAAGACGACAGTTTTTTGCGCGAGCTGATGTCGGAAAAATTGCGCAATGCCGGATATAATGTAATAGAAGCGGCGGACGGAAATGACGGGCTTAAGAAAATCCAAAAGGAATTGCCGGCTTTAATTTTGCTTGATTTGATTTTGCCCGGAATTGACGGATTTGATTTGTTGCGCGCCTTCCGCAAAGAATTGAAAATTGAGGTGCCGATTATTGTTTTATCCAATTTGGGAAACAAAGATGATATTGACCGCGTGATGGCGGCCGGCGCCAATGATTATTTGATTAAGGCGCACTTTACGCCGACTGATGTTTTGGAAAGGATGAAGAAATTTTTCCCCAAAATATGACAGTTTTAGACTATATAATTTTAGCCGTTCTTTTCATCTTTGTCTGGCTTGGTTTTTGGTCCGGATTCATCAGGACGCTCGGATCAATCGTCGGACTTTTTTTGGGCGTCGCCATCGCCAGCCATTATTATGAAAAATTCGCCAATTTTTTTAAATTCTTTCTAATGGTGGGAGTGTCCCAATTTTCCGCCTTTGTCGTAATAATTATCATTGTTTCAAAATTGACCGGAGTCGTTTTTTGGATTATTGACAAGCTTTTTAAAGTCGCGTCATTCATTCCTTTTGCAAAAACTTTCAACAGGCTTTTGGGCGCGATTTTGGGCTTTGCGGAGGGAATTCTGATTATCGGCGTTGTTCTGCTTTTTGCCACTAAAATAACCATCTTTTCCGGCTTTTCCGAAGCGATCAGTACTTCCAATTTGGCCGAACCGCTTTTATTCATAGCCAAAATTTTCCTGCCCTTATTTCCGGCCGCCTTAAAGCAAGCCCAAGAAATTTTACCCAACCCTTGACATAATCGCGAATAACCGCTATAATCCTATTGTTTGAAGATGCTTTTTAGCATCTTTTGTTATTTGAAAATTCACAACAAAAAAGGAGGTGGTGAAAAGTTGATTGCTTGCAAAAAAATTGGAAGCGATTCATAAAGGATTATAACAATTAACAAGGAGGTAGCGAATGGAAAAAAGCAATGAAAACGGAATTAATAAAGCGATCGTTGAAGAGAGGAGAAAACTAAGGGATCATTTGATGGTTGAGTTTCCGGACGCAGAGGTCACTGTCAAAAGTTGTTGCGATAGGGAAATCGCAGAGGTGAAATTGAACGGCAGCAATTCTGCGGACGCGATCGATAAGGTTGACAAGATTAAAGAAAGAGCACTTCCCAAGCTTCCGTTCATTAGAGTTAGGGATCTTGATTCAGGCTTTTCTTTGGAAGGACCATCGCCGAGCCATATCTTGGCGATGTTACAGGATTAATAATCATTCATTTACAGGGAGGTAATATTAATGCAAAAGAAGATAGGAGGATCCAAACAGTTATTGGTTTTGGATTTCAATTCTATGGAAGAATTGATGGAGTACGCGGAAAACGCTAGCCATAATGAGCGTGAAAAAGGGATTGTTGGCGTTTGTTTTATTGAACGGCGCGTACTTGAAAAAGCCGCTCATTTAATTGAGCGGAAAGCAAAAAAACAACATGAGAGGCAAATCGCTTTATCAGACGAGAGATCACTTTCGTCAATAATGGAGATGTTTCTCAGATAAGTATTAGCTAAACGCTAACCATCTATCCGGCCGAGGCGTGTCTGCTTCTAATCAGACACCCTCGGCCTTTATTTTTGCTTAAAAACGCTTTGGCGTG
>JBBUEG010000040.1:0-1263 GCA_038056985.1 Patescibacteria group bacterium
GTGGGGATTACTTCGGTGCCGGTTTGCGGAGCGGGCTCAAAACTCACAGGTAATCTCGCTGGATTGCCAGAGTGCGCGCCTGATATTGATACCGATACTGACGCTCAAACTCTTTTAATCGCCGGCAGTAATCTTTCAATTTCCGGAGGAAATACTGTCGCATTGCCGATCGCCGCTGTGGACACGTTGGATACGGTTACAATTAATGGCAGTACGACCGGCAACTCTGTTTCGGTTGGAGGGTTGCAAGTGAACGGGACGATTAAAATAACGGGCGGTAATCCAGGCGCCGGTAAAGTTTTAACTAGTAATTCTGTTGGATCTGCAACATGGAACGGTCCTATCACTGGTTCATGCAGTATAAAATTTCATAAGAGTTATTCTTGTACTTTAACTGTAAATGGAACTAATGATTATGCTATTAGTTGCAGTGGCGGCGAGGACCATGGAGAGTGCAGAGGTGTATGGTCTGGACTTGCATTTAATCAGCAGTGCAGTAGTTGGGACAGCGGTAATGGTGGTTGGAAGGTTGGTTATTTTAACAATACTTATGTAATGGAAGCAAGTGGTAAGCAAAATAACAATAAATCTCCGGGTTGGTGCGCACGCTCATGTCAGCCAGGAGCCAGTGTTGATATTTCGGGACAGGAGTCTTGTGGAATCGAAACCATAATATGGCCATAATGACTCCATTGAGGTTGAACCTCAATAGTTGAAGTTTTATGAGATCCAAAATCGTTTATATATTTATTGGCGCTTTACTTGTTTTTATAATCGGTTATTTTACATTACAATCATTCAATAAAAAAGAAAATCCATTACCTAAGACTTCAAGCATAAACATAAATGAGTCGGCAAATTTAAATTCAACCGTGTCAACGAATTCATCTGAATTATCAAATACTAATGCAATAGACGCGCAACCGCAAAATGTTAATCAATCCGGAGAAGTGGATCCGGACGCGGTGTTGTTTGATAAAGCGTATGCAGCGGGCGATCGCGCTGTTTGTGATCAGATCAAAGGCGCGCCGTCTAAACTTCTCTGTAATGTTTACATCATCAACGCCCAAGCCAAAGAAAAAAAAGATCCCAAGATTTGCGATGAGATAAAAGATGAATTTTACCATACCGATTGCCTTGATAATCTCACAATTTATCTTGCCAAGTTGGAGGAAAACAAAGCCAAATGCGGCGAGCTGATTGATAAAAAAAGATCAGACGAATGCCGATCCGCGGCGCAATAATTTAACCATTTTTGAATTT
>JBBUEG010000040.1:1363-12813 GCA_038056985.1 Patescibacteria group bacterium
GCGGCGCAATAATTTAACCATTTTTGAATTTGCATATTAATTTGCGATCGCAAATTGGACTGCACTTTTATGAATAGGCAAAAATAGCGCCGCATATTTATACAACTGCATGATTTGATTCGTGAAAGCCGTTGGGCTTGAAATTTTTGCTTCAACATGGTACATTGAAAATATAATATTATGAATATAAACAAGCTAAAACCGGCCATAAAGAGATTAGCTGAAAAATATCAGCTTTCTTTGGTATTGCTTTTCGGGTCTCAAGCAAGCGGCGATGTCCATAAGGAGAGCGATATTGATATTGGGATTATGCCGAATAAAAATCTGACCTTTGAACAGGAAATAAACCTGGCGGCTGAATTTTTCAATGTCTCAAATAAAATTGATTTGACCAATTTACGCAAAGCCCCGCCGCTTTTGCTGAAAAAAGTCATAGAAAATTGCCAGGTGCTTTATCAGATAAGCCCTTCTGAATTTTCCGTTTTTGAAGTGTACGCGCTCAATCGGCATAAAGAAGCCGCCCCTCTTTACGAAATGCATTTTCAGTCAGTAAAGGATTTTGCAAAAATATGATTGATAAATCTTTTCTCGTTGTAAAATTGGATTTGGTTAAAAAATACGCGAGCGATCTGGAAAGAATCTTAGAAAATCCGATTGAAGGAATCAGGAAAGATTTTGTCGCGATTTATGCGGTGGAAAGGATTTTCCAGTTGATCGTTGACGAAATTATTGACATTAATAATCACATTATTTTACGGAATAAATTGGAAGTGCCGGACGATTTTCAGTCAACCTTTGCGGTGCTGGCTCACAATGGCATTCTCAATGAATCTTTCGCCAAAAAAATCGCGCCAGTAGTCGGATTAAGGAATATCTTGGTGCATCGCTATGAAAAGATTGATAAAGATTTATTTTTAAATTCCGTTGTAAAAGAAAAAGATGACTTTAAGGAATATCTTAAAGAGATAGGGGAATACATAAAGAAGCTTTATTAAAAGTTTTGTTTGGCGCGCCAATTCTTGTTTATCAAGTTCTTAAAATTTGTCGCTTTTCAAGCGATCGATTGAAACACAGCGCTTTTTATGTAGTAAGAATTTAAGATTACATACTTAAGCGGCGGCCGCATTTGAGTTATGTAAGGCAGATGGTTTGAAATTTTCGTTTTTTTGCGGTATAATGCATTGTACTGAAATAGCCGCATTATGCCGTCGCCATTATCGGTAAGAAACAATTTTAAAAGCGCCTGGTTGGTTTATGGAGGTTCAATCCTCTTGTTTTTTTTGTTGATTTATTTTGTTTATCAGGACGGCCAAAACAGCAAAAAGGTTGCTCCGGAAAAATATTCCGAAAATAAATTTTTGCATTTGAACGCGCTGATTTCCAAAAGGCGCTCCGATCTCTCGGAAAACCAAAAGAAATTGGCAATAGAGGCGGAAGCGGATTTGCGGAAAAAGCGTGTGGATTTGCAGAAAAAGATTTTTAATCAAATCGCGGCGCAAAAGACAGCCGTAAATAAAAAAGTGTCAGATTCCGCGCCTACGCCCGCTCTGGTAACTCAAAAACCGGCCGCAACGCCGCAAGTAAACACGCAGCCTAAACCGGCGAATACAGCCGCCGCTCCGGCGCCCAAGCCCGTTACAAACAAAAAACCACGCACTACTGTTTCTTAATTTTATTATTATATGAAATACCGAAAATTTCTAAAAACAGCGTTAATAATGATTGTTTTAGCCACCGTGCTTTTTACGGCCGGACACTCTTTGGCCGATGACGATGAAGATGAGTATTATAAAAAAGCGCAAGAAAAGCAAAGAGAGCAGGAAAAGAAAAAATCGGAAAGAGAACGGGAAGCGGCAAAAAAAGCTTCAGAAAGAAAAAAAGAGGAAGATGAGAAAACGGAAGAAAGAGATGAACGCAATGCGGATGAGAGCGATCAAGAAAGTGATGCGCCAGCCGCCAGTACGCCTCAACCTACGATTATTCGCGAAGTTGAGCAGGTGATTACGGAAGTTGTGCCGGTTGATTCGGATGGCGATTTCGTGCCGGACGAATTTGATGAGCATCCGGGCGAGGACGATTTTGCTTATCTGACCGATTCGGACAAAGATGGAGTAGTTGACGCTTTAGATAAATATCCGGGAGAAAATGACGCGGCTTACGCGGTGGCGGATTTGAATGAAAACGGCATTGTTGATGAAATAGAAGTTTTGGCAGAAAATTTAAGATAAAGATTGGCTATGGCCGAGAAAAAAGTTTTTTTCACCGAATTCAAGGCAATGGGGACGGATATTTTTGCCGCCATAAACTGCGGCGATAAAAAATACGCGGAACTGGAATTCGAAAATATTAAATCAGAAATCAGCGTTTTTGAAAATCGTTTCAGTCGGTTTAAAAAAGACAGTGAATTGAGTAAACTGAATAAATCGGCTGGCGGTTTTTTTCAAGCCAGCGATGAAATGATTGAATTGCTTTTGTGCGCCAAAGAGGCTTACGAAATAACCAATGGAATTTTTGATCCGGCTGTTTTGCCCATATTGGAAAAAATCGGATATAATCAGGATTTTGACAAAATTAAAGAGGGTATAAAAAAAATAAGTAAAAAACAAATTCAAAAAGATTTTTCCAATTTACCGAAATTTGAAGATATAGTCATTGACAACCGGAATAAAATAGTAAAATTGCCGCAAGGCGTGAAAATTGATTTGGGAGGAATTGCCAAAGGATTTATTATTGACAGAATAGTAATGCGGCTTAGAAATAAGTTTGAAAATTTTTGGATTTCCGCGGGCGGAGATATGTATCTTTTCGGCCGAGATTCCGAAAATAAAAATTGGCAGGTCGGAGTCCAAAATCCGCTGGAGCATAGTCAAGATATTTTATTTTTAAATATTCCGACAAGAGGAGCGGCCGCAGCCACCTCTGGCATAACCAAAAGAAAAGGAAAATCCGGTAATTTTGTCTGGCATCATTTAATTGATCCGCGAACCGGTCTTCCGGCTGATAATGATATTTTAGCCGCGACGGTGATAGCGGATTCGGTTTGGCAAGCCGATGTTTTGGCAAAAACCGCGCTTATTTTGGGAAAAAAAGAGGGGATTGATTTTTTGGGCGAAATTCCAAATGCCGGTGGACTGCTGATTGACGAGAATTTGGAAATACTTTTTTCAAAAGGAATCAAAGATTATGTTATTGAAAAATAATATTCGCAATAAAATAATTGTTTTGGGACTGGCTTTGTTCTGGCTTTTGCCGGCGCCGTTCGCGTTCGCGCAAGGAGTGAAAGACACGGATTTTGACGGACTGACCGATCAGGGAGAGAATAGGATTTTTCTAACCAATCCGACACTGCCGGATACGGACGGCGACGGCTATTTGGACAGCGCTGAGATTTTAATGGGAAGCGATCCTCTGGATTTACACGATCCGGAAGTTACTTTTGCCTTGCAAAGGGGTACTGCGAAACCTCAAGAAATTCCTTGGCCTTGGTATATCGCGCGCGCGGCCGGTTTGGCCGGTTATTTTATTTTGTTTATAATGGTGATTTTGGGAATCAGCATTCAAACGCGCATCGCTTATAAAATAATCAAGCCGGTGAGCGCTCTGGCGCTTCATCGTTTTATGGGCATCGCCTTGTCAATCACTATGCTGGCGCATATTATTTCTTTGCTTTTTGACAAATATTTAAAATTCACGATTATTGATGTTTTGGTTCCGCTCGTCTCGCCGTTTAAGCCGGTCTATATGAGCCTTGGGATAATCGGTTTGTATTTATTATCGGCCGTGATCATTACTTCGCTTTTTTTAAGAATCAAATGGCCGCGGCTTTGGCGGCTTTTGCATTATCTGACTTATCCGATATTTTTGCTTTTCTTTTTGCACGGAGTTTTGATCGGGACCGATACGGCTCTGCCCTTGATGACTTATGCTTATTGGATTACCGGCCTAATCGCCTCCGCCTTCGTATTTTTTCGGCTTTACCGCTATTGGCGAAAAATTCAATTAACTGATAAAATTTTAACTGCTTCCCAGTATGAAAAAGTTTCTTGAGAATTATAAAAATGCGATCGTATTTGCCGTAATTATTATCGCGGCTTTGGCCGTAATTATTGCTGTCAGGCTTAGTGCTCCATCCGGCCGTCCGGTTCTCCCGCGCGACGCGGTGGAAATCATTTTGTCAAAATCGCAATTTACGGTCGGCGAAGAAATTTATTTTGGAATTTTAAACAATTCGGACCGAATTTTGGAAATTGAAAACGAATGCCCGAGGGAGCCATTGGAAATTTATAAACTGGCCGGCGATTCCTGGCAACACATAAAAGGCGAGGCTGAAGTCAAATGCTCGCAAAAGCACATTGTCTTGGAACCGGGAGAATTAAAAGGATCGTCTTTTTTGCCTTGGCAGAATATTCTTTTCAATTCGCCCGGCACTTATAAAATAGTCGTGGAGATTGAGGGGTATAAGAGCGAATTTGAAGAAATTTTCACAATTATTCCGCGGCAATAATGATTTTTTAGCATTGCTAAAGCTGCTTTTGTGCGGTATGATTAGGGAATGACGGCTCAATCCGTAAAAAATCTTTGTAAAAGCTTTAAATACGCGGCAACCGGCTTTGCGTATGTTTTCAAGCACGAAAGGAATTTCCGTATACAGGTGATAGCGGCCGCATTGGTTATTGTGCTTATGATTGTTTTTCCGCTTAGGACATTGGAAAGAATAGCTCTGTCTCTGGTCATCACTTTTGTTTTGGTGCTGGAATTGATAAACACGATAATGGAAAAAATCGTTGACATCCTGAAGCCGCGCATTCATCACTATGTTGAAATTATAAAAGATATGATGGCCGCGGCCGTATTGATTGCGTCTATCGGAGCGCTGGTCGTGGGATTATTGATTTTTTGGCCTTATCTTTTTTAGCCGTTTTAGAAAGCCTTTGCTTAATTTTTAAAATGTGGTAAAATAAACGCAATATGTCACGCAACTCCCAATTTGCTTCCATTGATATTGGTTCTACCGCCATTAGAGTGGTAGTGGGCCAAAAGAGGGAAGCCAACGAATCCATTCAAATCATTGCCGCGTCCGAACACTCTTCCGAAGGAGTGGCGCGCGGTATTATTACAAGCATAGAAGACGCGACCGGCAGTATTTCCGCAGCGCTTGAAAAGTGCGAGCGAATGTGCGGATCGCCCATTGAAACAGCCGTAGTTGGAATTTCCGGCAGTCAAGCGCTGGTCAATACTTCAAAAGGAATCACGGCCATAGCTCGCGCCAATGGCGAAATTTCCCCGGAGGATGTGGAAAGAGCCATTGAAGCCGCGGAAGTAGTGGCCGTGCCGCCCAATTACAAACTGCTGCACAATATCCCAAAAAATTTCACAGTGGACGGACAATCAGGCATCAAAGACCCGATCGGTATGACCGGAAGCCGTTTGGAAGTGGAGACTCAAGTGATTCATTGCTTGTCCAGCCACATTGAAAATGTTTCCAAATGCGCGACGCGGGCCGGAGTGGAAATTTCCGAAATGGTTTTGGGAATTTTGGCCGCCAGCGAAGCTGTGACCACGAGCCGCCAGCGCGATTTGGGTACGGCCGTCATCAATATCGGCGCGCAAGCTACCAATGTCGCCGTGTACGAAAACGGCGATTTGATTCATTTGGGGACGATTCCGGTCGGCGGCGCTCATTTTACCAATGATATCGCTATCGGTCTTCGCGTATCCATTGATTTGGCGGAAAAAGTGAAGCTTGGCCATGGGACAGTCTTGCTGTCCGACATTTCCAAGCACGATGAAATTGATTTGTCAGAATTCGGAGCCGAGTCGCTGGATCGCGTGTCGCATAAGCATGTCGCTGAAATACTGGAAGCGCGATCTGAGGAATTATTTTCATTGGTGAATAAAGAATTAACCAAAGCGCGACGGGCCGGACTTTTGCCGGCCGGAGTGGTCTTGACTGGCGGGGGAAGCAAATTGCCCGGATTGGTGGAAGCGGCTAAGAATGATTTGAAATTGCCGGCTAGCGCCGGATTGGCAGAAGTATTGACGGCGGTTGATAAAGTCAATGATCCTCAATTTTCCACCGCGGTTGGGCTGATTTTATGGACTGCCAAATATTCAGGCTATGAAGGAAGCCGCCGTTTCAGAATTCCGTTTCTTTCGTTCGGCGGAATGACCGATAAAGTTCGTAAATTCGTTAAGACTTTAATGCCTTGACGCTCGCTATTAAGGCTTGTATAATATCGCTATCAATTAATTATGAAAATCAATACTTTTAAACAGCAAGCTACCGAAGTAAAGCCGGCGATTGATACTTTTGCCAAGATCAAAGTGGTTGGCATTGGCGGAGCGGGCGGAGAAGCCATAAATCGCATGATCGGATCTAAAATTCGCGGTGTTGATTTTATTACCGTAAATACGGACGCGCAAGCGCTTCATCACTCCAAAGCGCAGATTAAAATTCATATCGGAAAAACAGCGACCAGGGGTCTGGGCGCCGGAATGGATCCGGAAATCGGCCGCCGAGCTGCTGAGGAAAGCCAGGAAGAACTGCATGATCATTTGAAGGGCGCCGATATGGTGTTTATCACTTGCGGTCTGGGCGGAGGCACGGGTACGGGCGCGGGACCGATTGTGGCGGAAATCGCCAGAGATTTGGGAGCTTTGACAATTGGCGTTGTCACCAAGCCTTTTGAATTTGAAGGAATGCAGCGAAAAAACATGGCCGAGCGGGGATTAAGGGAATTTGAGGAAAGAGTGGACGCGCTCATCACTATTCCCAATGACCGCATTCTTCAAGTAATTGACAAGAAAACATCTCTTTTGGACGCTTTCGCGGTGGTTGATGAGGTCTTACAGCAAGGCGTTTCCGGAATTTCCGACATTATCACGACTCCGGGAATCATCAATGTTGATTTTGCCGATGTGAAAGCCATAATGCAAGGGACCGGTTCCGCTTTGATGGGAATTGGCGTCGCTTCGGGAGAAAATAGAGCGGTGGAGGCGGCCAAAGCGGCCATTGAAAGCCCGCTTTTAGAGCTGTCCATTGACGGAGCGCGCGGAATTTTATTTACAATTACCGGCGGAAAAGACTTGGGAATGTACGAAGTGAACGAAGCGGCCAAAATCATCACTTCCGCGGCATCGCCTGACGCTAAAATAATTTTTGGCGCAATCGTGGACGAAGCGTTGGACGACGATGAGATGAAAGTGACCGTGATAGCGACCGGTTTTGGCGGCGAAGGAAGGCGGCCGGAACCAAGGACAGTCAGACCAATGGTTTTTGAAAAAGAAGAACCCAAAGAAAATCCGAATCTTTGGCAAAACCAAAAGAGAAAAATCCACATAGAGCAGGCCGATGAGCCGAGAGCGTACCAAAAACAGCCGGTGCCGGAAAAGCCGATAACCCAAAATCAAGGTCAATCCAATCAGGAAGAAGATTTGGAAATCCCGGCGTTTATCAGGAAGAAAATGATGTAGCGTCGTGAATCTTGTATCTTGTAGCCCGCATTTTATTTTTTACGATTTTTTAAAGCGATAAGATGCAAGATGCAGGTTTCAAGTTTTGAGACAAAGTTATCCACAGTTCTAATTTAGGAACTGTTTTTTTACCCTCAAAATTCGGAAAAATAAGGAAAATTCGGGATTTTGAACTAAACTAAATATTGTGGTAAAATTATATGTAGGAACACAAGATAGTGTGAACCAATGACTTTTTACCATTAACCTTTAACCGTTGACGACAAAGCGGCTTTAAATTAGGCCGTTTGTCAAAAGTTAATGGTTAATAGTCAATAATCAATGTATGTTTTGCCCTTTTTGTGGCCACACGGATACAAAAGTGATTGATTCCAGGCTTACCGAAGACGGGGGAGCGATCAGGCGCCGGAGAGAATGCGAAAAATGCGGAGAACGGTTTTCCACTTACGAAGAAATGGTGCTTTTAAATATTGCGGTGGTTAAAAGAGACGATCGCAAAGAAGCGTACGAGCGGGAAAAGGTGGAGCAGGGCATTAAAAGGGCTTTGGAAAAAAGGCCGATTTCGCACGAAGGATTCAGGAATCTGATCAATCGCATTGAAAGGGATATTCAGGTCTTGCGCAAGGAAGAGATTAAAAGTTCGGAAATCGGGGAAATCGTAATGAAAGAGCTGAAAACTCTTGACGAGGTAGCCTATATTCGTTTCGCATCAGTCTACAAATCGTTCAAAGATGTGAAAAGTTTTGAAAGGGAATTAAAGAAATTATAATAGACTTAAATTAAGATACGGGAATAATAAATTAAGGGAGGGCTTTGTTGTCTAAATAACAACGGCTTGATTCATTATTTTTACTTCTTAATTTAAAAAATAAAATTATGGCAGAAGCCTTGCTCGGGGTACAAAAACAAGACGAATTACCAAAAACTTTATTGCCGTTCACGGAAAACGCTCTGCGGGTTTTGGCGCGCCGGTATTTGAAAAAGACCGAAGACAGCCGGCCGGCCGAAGCTCCGGAAGATATGCTCGCGCGCGTGGCCAAAAATATCGCTCAGGCCGATCTTTTTTACGATCCCAAGGCCGATCTCAAGGCCGCGGAAAAAGAATTTTACGAATCAATGGCCGCACTTGATTTTCTGCCCAATTCGCCGACTTTGATGAACGCGGGCCGGGATCTTCAGCAATTGTCCGCTTGTTTTGTCTTGCCCATCGGCGATTCAATGGAAGAAATTTTTGAAACCCTAAAGCACGCCGCCCTTATCCATAAATCGGGCGGAGGAACCGGTTTTTCATTTTCGCGCCTGCGCTCCCAAGGATCGCGCGTAAAGACCACCCACGGCATAGCCTCGGGCCCGGTGTCTTTTATGAAGATTTTCAATGCCGCCACCGAACAGATCAAGCAAGGCGGGACGCGCCGGGGCGCCAATATGGGAATTTTGCGCGTAGATCATCCGGATATTGTGGAATTTATTTCCTGCAAGGCCGATCACAAGGAAATAAACAATTTCAATATTTCCGTGGCGATTACTGATGAATTTATGGAGGCGGTTAAAAACGGAACCGATTACACTCTTTACAATCCGCGCACCAAAGAAGCGGTGGAGAAATTGCCGGCGCGCGATGTTTTTGAAAAAATGGTGAAAAATGCCTGGCAAAACGGGGATCCGGGAGTGATTTTTATTGATCGCATCAATAAATTAAATCCCACGCGCCATATTTCGGAAATTGAATCCACCAATCCTTGCGGAGAACAGCCTTTGCCGCCTTATGATTCTTGCAATTTGGGATCAATCAATCTGGGAAATTTCGTGTCGGCCGACAAGACCGTGGATTGGGACAGGATTAAAGTTACGGTTCGCCGGGCCGTTCATTTTCTGGACAATGTCATTGATATGAATAATTATCCGATTCCGGAGATCGCCAAAATGACCAAAGCCAACCGTCGGATAGGCTTAGGCGTGATGGGATTTGCCGATATGCTGATCAAATTGGAATTGCCGTATAATTCAAAAGAAGGATTTGAAATGGGCGAAAAAACAATGCAATTCGTGCATACCGAGGCTGTGAAAGCGTCCGAAGACTTGGTCTATAAAAGAGGTAATTTCCCGCACTACCCGGGATCGGTTTACGAAAAGCAGGGCAAACCGCGCCGCAACGCGACTGTCACCACGGTGGCGCCGACCGGATCAATCAGCATGATCGCCGATTGTTCTTCCGGCATTGAGCCTTTATTTTCAATCGTTTACACCAAGACTGTGATGGACGGCACTAATCTTTTGTATGTGCATCCGATATTTGAAGCGATTGCCAGAAAAGAAGGATGGTATTCGGAAAGCTTGATGAAAAAAATATCGGAAAGCGCCTCTTGCCAAGGAATTTCCGAGGTGCCGGAAAAATGGCAAAAAGTTTTCGTATGCACGCACGACATTCAGCCGGAAGAGCATGTGGAAATGCAGGCGCGGTTCCAGAAATGGATTGATTCGGCCGTATCCAAGACAGTGAATTTTTCGCACGAAGCGACCATTGACGATGTGCGGAAAGTCTATGTGATGGCTTATGAAAAAGGCTGCAAGGGCGTCACCATATACCGCGACGGCAGCCGGGATGAGCAAGTTTTGCATACGGAAAGAACGGCCAAAGCGCGCAGCGAAAAAACATCTGCTCAATCCTTGCCGCAGGATTTAACTTTGACGGTCAAGCCGCGCTCCCGGCCCGATGTGATGAAGGGCTTTACTTATAAAGTCCCGACTTCTTATGGGAGTTTGTATATCACCATAAATGAAGACGAGCACGGGCCTTTTGAAGTTTTTGGACAAATGGGCAAGTCCGGCAGTTTTTTTATGGCCCAGTTGGAAGCGGTGTGCCGTCTGATTTCTTTGGCTTTGCGAAGCGGGGTGGAAGCGGATTCCGTAATCAGTCAAATCAAGGGAATTCGCGATCCCCAGCCGATCTGGTATGAAGGCGGTATGATTCTTTCTCTTTCGGATGCGATTGCGCAAGTTTTGGAAAAACACATTCGCCAAGGAAAGCAGCAGCAGCCGCTTATAAATCTGGAGCCGATTCAAAACAAAGAAAATCAAGAAACCAAAATCCTTGAAATGCTGATTAAGACGCCGGTCGTTTCAACAAACGGCAACGGCAATGGCCTCGCGCATACCAATGGCAACGGTCATGCAAAAAAAATATCCTTGGCCAATTTGGGAACAGCGCCCGCTTGTCCGGATTGCGGAGGAATGTTGGAGCTCGGGGAAGGGTGTCTCAAATGCCGGCTCTGCGGCTTCACACGCTGCGGATAGGAGAAGTGTAAAGTCGTAAAGCCGTAGAGTTGCAGAGCTTGAAATAAAAATAAAATAAAACAAAATTTCTTTAAAAATTAAATTCCTTAAACAGGTAAATGTGGTCTTGTCCTCCGAAGCCTTGGCGAAGGAGGATGATATTCCACTGCTGTCGTCGCAACTCTAACGCTCCGACTTTGGTCGGAGACAAGCGAGAAAACTGTTTTAAGGATAAGAGGTGAGGGACTTTCGAACGAAAGGTATTATTATTTGATTTATTATCAATAAGGCCCTGTCTCGTTCGGACAGGTTTTTTAAATTATCAATATGAAAAATCAATTAAAAATCATTATCGGAATTATCGGCGTTATTATTGTCGCGGTTATCGGCGTTTGGGGATTCCTGCCTGCCGGCAGGCAAGGTTCTCAAAATAACGCACCGGTCGTGAATTCGTCAAATCAAAATATTAACACTAATCAGGAAACGGCAATTCAAACATCGCTCCAGATTGACAGACAAGACGGCTCGACAGTCAAAGTGTTTAGTGTTAAAATGGAAAAAGATTCCACGGCTTTAGTTCAGCTTCAAAAAACTGCCGCCGGAAACGATATTGTCATTGATGTAAAAACCTCTGATTTCGGGTCCTATGTTGATATGCTTGACGGATTAAAAGGAGGAACAGATAACAAATATTGGATGTATTC
>JBBUEG010000041.1:0-2651 GCA_038056985.1 Patescibacteria group bacterium
AATACCATTAAAATCGTTCGGGAAAATTTAAAATCCGATCTTGAGCTTTTGGGGGCGGTAATCACTATGCTGGACAAAAGAAACCGTTTGGGAAAAGAAGTGACCGAGGAACTGCAGAAACATTTCCCGGACAGGCTTTTTTCCACAATGATTCCTCGGGCGATAAGGCTTGCCGAGGCGCCGAGCCACGGCAAAACAATTTTTGATTATGACCCGCTTTCTCCGGCGGCCCTGGCTTACGAAGCATTGGCCAAAGAATTGATGGAAAGGACTCTTAATTCTTAAGCTTATTCTCTTTTCGCGTCCTGCACATCCGGGATCTGCCGGATGAGCGAAGTGAGATTTTGAAGCTCGTCCAGATCGGCAATGCCTAATGAAATCGCGATTTTCGCGATTTTGTTTTTTATTTGAACTACATTAATGTCTTCAATGTTTATATTTTCCCTGGCGAGGAGTGTTGTGATATCGTTTAAAAGGCCGACGCGATTTTTGCCGCAAATGGTGATGGTGATCGGGGTAATAATTTTCAAATCGGCGCCCCGCCAGCCCAAGCTCAAAATCTGCGAAACATTTTTATTTCGCTTAAGATTTTTGCAATGATCCTGATGCGCGATTATGCCGCGTGCGGCTCCGGAAACATAGCCGGCGACATTGTCGTTTTCCTGCGGCTTGCAACATTTCGCTTTGGTGATCAAAAGCTCGTCCGTTTTTTTAGGGATAAAGGCTGGAGCTCTTTTTTTCTTAGGAACTTCATCTTTGAAAATTTCCGGAAAAAGGGTTTTGATGACAGTGCGCGGATTGATGTCGGCCCGTCCCACTCCGACATAAAGAGCATTGATGTCTTTACAATGGAATTTTTCGCAAGCTTTCGCGGTTTGCGCCTCTGTCCAGCAATCGGGTATCGGCAATTTTGCTCCCAAAAGCTCGAGGTCCAGAGATTTTTTTCCCAGAATCTTGTGCTGGTCTTTTGATTGATCTTGAAACCATTGCCGGATAGCGTGGCGGGCGATGGTCGTTTTGGTAAAATTTATCCAATCTTGTTTCGGTCCGGCTGTTTTTTTTGACGCCATAATTTCAATGATGTCGCCATTCTTAAGCTTGGTCGTGATGGGCGAGATTTTGTTGTTTATCAATACTCCGGTCATTCGGTGTCCTAAGGCGCTATGCACCGAATAAGCGAAATCAATCGAAGTGGCGCCCTCCGGCAAATCCAGGACATCGCCCTTGGGCGTGAGCGCGAAAATGCGATTTTGGAAAAAATCAATTTTTAAATTTTCCCAGTAATCATCCGGCCCTTTGATTTTATTTTGCCAATCATCCAATTGCTTGAGCCATAAAAGATGATGGGATTTGAGCTTTACGCCTTCCTTCGGCTTATCGGATTCCGCGTAAACCCAATGCGCGGCAATGCCGAATTCGGCATCGCGATGCATTTCTTCGGTACGGATTTGAATTTCCACCGGCCTTTTTTGCGGGCCGAATACGGTGCTGTGCAAAGACCGGTAGCCATTGGGCTTCGGAGTGGCGAGATAATCTTTGACCAGGCCCGTGAGCGGTCGGTAATGCTGGTGAATGCTCCCCATAGCGGCGTAGATATCGCCTATTTTCGGCACGATTATGCGAATGGCGAGCAGGTCGTAAATTTTATTCAAGTCATTGGCGTATTCCGGTTTGTTCAATTTTTTCCACAGGCTCCACATATGTTTGATCCGGCCGTGGATATTGATCGTCGGAATATGATCGTGCGCCAGGATTTTTTGAATGATTTTTTCAAAGCTTTTCAATTCTATTTTTCTTTCCGAAAGAATCGCGGATAATTTTTTCCGCAGATCGGAAAATTCTTCAGGCTGGATTATCGGAAACGCCAGATCTTCCAGCTCGCCTTTGATGTGCCCCATGCCGAGCCGGTGCGCGACTGGCGCGTATATTTCCAAAGTTTCCAAAGCAATGCGCTTTTGTTTTTCTTTGGGTATGAATTGCAGGGTCTGCATATTATGGAGCCGGTCCGCCAATTTTATGAGAATGACGCGAATGTCCTTGGCTGTGGCAAAAAACATTTTGCGCAGATTTTCTATGTAAAGAGCCTGCGCTCCCGAGGCTGTTTCTTCCGCGTATTTGGGATAGCGGATTTTTCCAAGCTTGGTCACTCCTTCCACCAAAAATGCTATTTCCTTGCCAAATTCTTTTTCAATTTGCTCAAGCGTAATTGCCGTGTCTTCGGGCACATCGTGCAGTAGGCCGCCGCAAATCGTCTCCGTATCCGCTCCAAATTCGGCCAGGGTGATGGCGGTCGCGATTGTATGATTTATATACGGCTCTCCGGAATGCCTTTTTTGTCCGCTATGCGCCGTTTCGGCCATTTTGTACGCCCGGCCAATCAATTCCAAGTCATATTTTTTTCGGTTCTTTTCTAGAATCTCCACCAATGTTTTGTATGAATTATTTGCCATAATTTTAACAATTCAGGTTGCCTTCAATCATACCAAAAATCAGCGCAAAAATCAATTTGCCGCTTGCGCCGTAGCCTTGAATTTCCGGCGGATTTTTGGTATAGTAAAATATATGAAAAAAATACCGGATAATCAAATTGCGTTTTATCAATCGGCCGACGGTTCGGTAAATATTGAAGTTTTGTTTGCGGAAGAAAATAT
>JBBUEG010000042.1:0-1318 GCA_038056985.1 Patescibacteria group bacterium
AGCCTCCTTATCAAGGGCAGGGAGGATTATTGGACGCCCCGCCAAAAACCACTTTTGTAATGGGTTTTTTGGCCGGAATCGTATTAACCGCCGTCGTGGGATTATTCTTCGTATTCCCGTCAGTGGCGCAAAATGCTAAGAAGGGCCTTGTGGCCGGTACGACAACTAATAGCAATACCAATTCAGCGCCGACAGTAACGCCTCCGGCCGCCGATGACCAGCCGGTAATTGGAAATTTCCGCGCCGTTTCCGATTCCGAACATATTCGCGGCGACAAAAAATCGCCTCTCGCCATTGTTGAATACTCCGATTTTGATTGTCCTTTTTGCGAACGGTTTCACCCCACAATGCAAAAAATTTCAGACGAATATAAGGGTAAAGTCAAATGGGTTTACCGGCACTTTCCTTTAGATTCGCTCCATCCCAATGCGCGAAAAGCGGCTGAAGCCAGCGAATGCGCCACCGAATTGGGCGGCAATGACGCTTTTTGGAAATTCGCCGACAAGCTTGCCGGCGAAAGCGGCCAGTCAACTCCTGAAAAGCTCTTGACCTACGCTAAAGACATCGGCCTCAATGAAGCGAAATTCAAATCTTGCTTGGATTCGGAAAAGTACAAGCAAAAAGTGCAGGATGATTACAATGACGCGGCCGCGGCCGGCGGACAAGGCACTCCTTACAGCATCTTGATTGATTCCAAAGGAGAAAAAACCGCCATCAACGGCGCCCAGCCGTATGAGTCGGTAAAAGCAATGATCGACGCGAAATTGTAAAAACAATGATTCCGTGGTTTCAAATAGAGCAAATCCATCTCGGGCCCCTCACGATTCAAGTGTGGGGCCTCTTGGTGTCTCTGGGTTTTGCGCTCGGAGTGTTCGTATTATGGAAAGAAGCCAAGCGCAAAGGAGTAGACGCTAATATTATTTTAGATCTTTTTATTTTGATTTTGGCTGGTGCGATTATCGGCGGCCGGCTTTTTTACGCAGCCGAACATTACAAAGAATACATCGGCGATCCTTTGCGGATATTTTTTATTTCCGAAGGAGGGATGTCTTTTTTCGGCGGATTTTTGGCCGCCTTGCTGGCTAGCATGTTTTTTGTCCGCAGGAAAAAATTGGCCGTATGGAAAATCGCGGACACGGTTGCTCCGGCTTTGGCCGCCGGTTATGCGGTCGGAAGATTTGGATGTCTAATAATCCACGACCACATTGGAAAAATAACCAATTTTTTTCTCGGCATAAAAACTCCGGAAGGAGTAATTCGCCATGAGCCCATAATTTACGAAATTGTTTTTAACGGAATTTTGCTTTTTTTATTTTTG
>JBBUEG010000043.1:0-4145 GCA_038056985.1 Patescibacteria group bacterium
ACCCAACCAACACAAACTTCCCAATCCACAAAAAACTATCAATCTTTTTTATTTGAAAAAAATGTTAAACCGTTTCGACCTAAGTCGGAACGGTTTTTTGGTTGCGCTTAAGCATTGATTTTTTTCAGTATTTTTGATAAAATGGCTTTATGACTTCAAATGATTTGCGAAAAAAGTTTTTAGAATTTTTCAAAAGCAAGGGGCATACAATCATCCCTTCGGCTTCGCTTGTGCCGGAAAATGATCCGACCGTGCTTTTTACCACGGCAGGAATGCATCCTTTGGTGCCTTTTTTGCTTGGCGAACCTCATCCGGACGGGAAAAGACTTGTGAATGCCCAAAAATGCTTGCGCACCGATGATATAGACGAAGTGGGGGATGATCGGCATAACACTTTTTTTGAAATGTTGGGCAATTGGAGTTTTGGGGATTATTTTAAAAAGGAAGCCATTGAATGGAGTTTTGAATTTTTAACAAGTTCGGAATGGCTTGGTCTTGATCCGAATAATCTATATGTTTCAGTTTTTGAGGGCGATTCTGATGCGTCGCGCGATAATGAATCAATTGCCGTATGGCAAGATGTTTTTCGAAAGACAGGAATTGAGGCAAAAATTGGTGAACGGATTTTTCTATATCCAAAAAAGAAAAATTGGTGGGGTCCGGCCGGAGCAACTGGACCATGCGGCCCATGCACGGAAATGTTTTATTTCACTGGCAAAGAGCACGATCCTCGCTTTGGAGAAGCTTGTCATATAAATTGTGATTGCGGCCGATACTTGGAAATTTGGAATGATGTGTTTATGGAATATGACAAAAAAGAAGACGGAAATTTCGTGCCTCTAAAACAGAAGAATGTTGACACCGGAATGGGTTTGGAAAGGATGACGCACATTTTACAAAAAACGGAGAGTATTTTCGAGACTGATCTTTTTTGGCCGATTATTCAAAAAATTGAGGAATTATCGGAAAAGAAATACGGAGAACATCAAAGATTGTTTAGGATAATCGCGGATCATTTGCGCGCTTCCGCATTTCTCATCGCCGATGTGGTAGCGCCGTCAAATATTGAGCGTGGTTATGTTTTGCGGCGTTTGATTCGGCGCGCCATTCGATTCGGCAGGATGATTGGTATTAATAATCCGTTTTGCCGAGAAATCGCATTAACGGTGATCGCCGTATTCGATGAAATTTATCCGGAGCTCGCTCGGCGCAAAATCGCCATCTTGGACGCATTATCGGGAGAAGAAGAGAAGTTTTCAAAAACTCTTATGCGCGGACTTAAAGAATTTGACAGGACAATTGACCGGCAAGGAAATGTTTCAGGAATAGACGCTTTTAATCTTTATCAATCTTACGGATTTCCCTTGGAAATGACAATTGAGCTGGCTAAGGAAAAAAACATTAATGTGAATGAAAGCGAGTTCTCGGGAGAATTCAAAAAACATCAGGAGCTTTCCCGCGCGGGAAGCGAAGCCAAATTCAAAGGCGGCCTGGCCGATCATTCGGAAGTCGCCGCGCGCTATCATACGGCCACTCATCTTTTGCATCAGGCCTTGCGCGATATTTTAGGTCCCCATGTATTTCAAAAAGGCAGTAATATTACGGCGGAAAGAATGAGGTTTGATTTTTCCCATCCGCAAAAAATGACGCCCGAAGAGCTGAAAAAAGTAGAAAATATTGTAAATGAAAAAATTAAAGAAAATCTTAATGTCCATTATGAGGTTAGAACGGTAGAGGAAGCGAAAGAAATGGGAGCTATCGGTCTTTTTGAGGGTAAATACGGAGAAAATGTTTCGGTTTATTCTGTTGGGAATTACAGTAAAGAGATTTGCGGCGGACCGCATGTTAAATATACCGGCGAGATAGGCAAATTTAGGATTATCAAAGAAGAAGCGGTCTCGGCCGGAGTCAGAAGAATTAAAGCGGCGATTGAGTAATTTTGGCTAATTTTAGCAAAGATTTATTCATAACGTTCATCGTGAATTATAAGGCTTGACAGATTTAATAAATTCATTTAAAATAATTCATATCGCTTTACTTAATTTTTTATAAATTAAAAGCAATTTACTTCCTTGTAAGCGGTAATAAAAATACAAGGATGATTTATTTGTGTCTAAATGACCCAGCAATTACAAGGTTTAGAAGTCACAACAAATAAAAAAGGGTTTCTGGAATGCAATGGCGAAGTGCTGGAAACTCTTCCGGCCGGGACATTTCGCGTGCGCTTCCCGAACGGTTATGAAATTCTGGCGCATTTGTCCGGAAAAATGAGGCTCAATCGCATCAGTCTTTTGCCTGGCGATAAGGTAATTATTGAGATGTCGCCTTATGATCTGACCAAGGGGCGAGTGACTAGAAGAATATAATGATAATTTTATGAAAGTGAGAGCGTCTGTAAAAAAAATCTGTCCGAAATGCAAGGTAATCCGGCGCGAAAATCGCGTTCGGGTTATTTGTGAAAATCCTAAGCACAAACAAAGGCAGGGATAGGCGAATTAAAAGTTAAAAGTTAAAAATTAAAAGTTAATGAATTTTTCAAAAAAAACAATAATAATTTTGAATTTTGCATTTTAAACTTTGAACTTATCATATGGCTCGTATCGCCGGAGTTAATCTTCCATCTCAAAAAAAAGTTGAAGCGGCTTTGCCGTATATTTACGGCATTGGATTAAGCTTGTCGCGAAAGATTCTTTTGGAAGTGAAAATTGACGCTAATAAAAGAACGCACGAGCTTTCCGAAGAAGAGGTTAATCAATTAAAGCAAATCATTGAAAAGAATCACAAAGTTGAGGGCGAATTGCGCCGTGGAATACTGATGAATGTCAAGCGGTTGAAAGAAATCGGGAGTTATCGCGGATCCCGGCACGCTAAAGGATTGACTGTTCGCGGTCAAAGGACTAAAACGAATTCTCGCACGGTCCGCGGAAATACGCGCCGAACTATGGGTTCGGGGCGAAAAGATGCCGGGCAAAAGACTTAATATTAAAATTTCCTAAGTATATTTTATGAGCGATGAGGAAAAAATAAAACCAACAGAGGCCGCTGAAACGGCCGAAGTGAAAGATTCCGAAAAAACCGTTGCCAAGAAAAAGAAAAAGGCGAAACGGAATGTTCCGCGCGCTCATGTTTATATTCAATCCACTTTCAATAATACGATAATTAATGTTGCCGATCAGCAAGGCGGAGTCTTGTTTCAAATCAGCGCCGGCCGCTCGGGCTTCAAAGGTCCGAAAAAAGCCACGCCGTACGCGGCCAGCACCGCGGTAAGAGCCGCCATTGATAAATTCAGGGAATTCGGGATCACTCAAGCCGATGTGGTGGTGAAGGGAGCCGGATCCGGACGCGAAGCCGCCATTCGCGCTTTGCATGGCTGCGGAATTAATGTCGTATCAATTAAAGACAAGACCCCAGTTCCGCATAACGGACCGCGCCCGCCCAAACCGCGGCGCGTATAAATTTAAAATTTTTTTATGGCCACTCAAACAGGCGCGAAATGCCGGCTTTGCCGCAGAGAAAGCGAAAAATTATACTTGAAAGGGGAGAAATGCCTTACGGTTAAATGCCCGATTGTTTCCCGCAATTATATTCCGGGACAGCACGGTCCAACGGCCAGGCGGCCCAGATTGTCCGAATTCGGCACGCAACTCCGCGAAAAACAGAAAGTAAAAAGGGTATACGGGATTTTGGAGCATCAATTCAGCGAATACGTGGAAAAAGCCGCTAAAAATCCGGCCGAAACAGGTGATGCGCTTTTGCGTTTTTTGGAGCTAAGGCTTGACAATATCGTTTATCGCCTGGGATTCGCGCAATCGCGGCGCTCCGCCCGCCAATTGGTCGGACACGGCCACATCAAGGTGAACGGCAAAATAGTGACGATCCCGTCTTATCAAGTCAAAGTTAATGATGTTATCAGCACTGTCCAAAAAATTTCAGACAAAAAAGAAATGGTTAAGAGTTCGGAGGATTTGATGAAAAAGCGAGGATTGCCCGAATGGCTCTCCCGATCGGATATTGAAGGAAAAATTGAAACAACGCCGGATGTTTCAATGCTGAAAAATAACTACAACACTTCTTTGATCGTAGAATTTTATTCGCGTTAAATTTTAAAAAAATAAATTTTTTTAAAGATATGCCTATCATTACAT
>JBBUEG010000044.1:0-1822 GCA_038056985.1 Patescibacteria group bacterium
ATTTTTCTATATCTTGAACTCCTGGCTTGGCCGATTCGTTCAAGCAGCTTGGATTTAACCAATCGAGACAATGCTTGTTTGATTGTTGATTGAGGCATCTTGCCCTTTAGCAGTTTATCAATATCAGCCACGCTCAAATTTTCATTTTTATCAAATAGGCGGTAGATCTCTAATTGTTTTTCCGAAAGCAATTTTTCCGGCTGATCTTCCTCCATAATCTTTTTCGCCCGTTTGATCTGCTCCAGAAGCGCTTTGAGAAAATATTCCAGCCACGGGGCAATGTCTTGATTGCCGGTTTTATGGTTTTTTTGAGTGGCTCGGAGGGCTAGATAGTAATCCGCTTTTGTTTCTTCAATAATTTCATCCAAAGAAACATACGGAACATAGCTATAGCCGGTCTTGAGAAGCAATAAATTTGTCAAAGCGCGGCTCATCCTGCCGTTGCCGTCTTTGAAAGGATGAATGGCTAAAAATTCAAAAATGAAATTCGCAATAACCAAAAGAGGGTGGGTTCCGTCAGCTTCAATCTGGGAATTAGTCCAAGTAAGAATAGCTTCCATCTCCGGTTTTACGAGATACGGAGGAGTCGGATCAAACAATATCACCTGTTCTCCTTGTTTATTTTCCATTACCACGGTGTTGGGCGCGCTTTTATAATGGCCTTTATGAGCTTGATCTTTTTCGGAGAAATTTAATAGTATGTCGTGAAATTGCAAAATCCAATTTTCCGACAAAGGAAGAGTGCGCCAGTTGTCAAAAATTCTGCCGATCAAATCGGCGTAGCCGGCCACTTCTTGTTCGTCTCGGCTCATCGGCTCTTTTGCCTTAAGCCCGCGCAAAAAACGGGCTATCTCTTCATTGGTCATTTTAGCGCCTTCAATGCGAGTGCTGGCGCCGGTGGATGTAATAATAACCCATTTTTTCAAACGCACTAAGATTTGAGGACTCAAGCGCAAGCTGCCTTGCCAAAGACCTTTAAATTCGTCAATTTTGGCAATATTTGCCAAGATATCTTGAGTGAGTTTTATCCGTTTATTGAATGTATTTTCAGTCATAGAATCGGATATAATCTAACTATATCCAATAATAGCCGATAATAGCCGAAAAGTCAAAAATTGATGGCGGATTTTAAAAAAAATTATTTCATCCGAATCGCTCGCGCGACTGCTTTAACGACTTTTTTGGAAAAGACGGAGGGAATAATGTTTTTCGGAGATGGTCTGCGGATGATATTGGCTAGATTCATGGCGGCCCTGATTTTCATCTCCTCGGTAATTGTTTTCACACCATTATCAAGCGCGCCGCGAAAAATTCCGGGAAAAACCAGGACATTATTGATTTGATTGGGAAAATCCGATCGGCCGGTGGCAATGATAAAAGCTCCGCCTTTTTTTGCTTCCGTTGGCATAATTTCCGGCACCGGATTGGCCATTGAAAAAATAATGGATTTGGGCGCCATGGTTTTTACCATTTCAGATGTCAAAATTCCAGGCGCAGAAACGCCGATGAACACATCAGCTCCCTCTATCACTTCTTTCAATCCGCCGATTTCGCATTTGAAGTGTTTATTATTGATGCAGCCGACATTGGTAAATTGCGCCAACTGTTTTTTTACTTCATTCAAATCCGGACGATTAAAATACAAAGCGCCGCGGCTGTCCGTGGCAATAATATTTTTTGCGCCATAACGCAGCAGGATATTGGCAATGGCGATACCGGCGGCACCCGCTCCGGAAATTACGATTTTTATTTGGGAAATTTCCTTTTTCGCGACTTTAAGCGCGTTTATCAAGGCGGCCAAAACGGCAATCGCCGTCCCGTG
>JBBUEG010000045.1:0-2142 GCA_038056985.1 Patescibacteria group bacterium
TAGATTGCCATATTTTTGCATAGTTTTAGATGATACTTGCATAGTTTAATGGACTGTGCTATCATTATTTTATGGAAGAGAAACTATTAACAATTACACAAGCGGCCGAAATTTTGGGGGTTTCGCTTGATACTTTACGCCGCTGGGATAAAAGCGGCAAATTAGTTGCGATCAGAAAAGATGGCGGAACCCATCGTTATTACCGGGAAAAGGATTTGGAAATCTTCGCCAGTGATTTGATTAAACTTGCCCACGATTGGACGGCGGATGGGTCTGAATTGTCGTCTATGTTTTATTGCGCGAATAGCGCGGTTTTCCAGGTGAGGCTCATTAAGATGCAGGATGCTCTGGCGCGATCCGGTCTTTCCGAAAACTTATTGCCGCTCATTATTTCTGTTGCGGGCGAGATTGGCAATAATTCGTTTGATCACAACCTTGGCAAGTGGCCGGATGTGCCGGGCGTATTTTTTGGTTATGATATTGCCAAGAGGCAAGTTGTGCTCGCGGATCGCGGCCTCGGCATTTTGAGCACGCTCGGCCGCGTGCGTTCGGATCTCAAAACTCACATTGATGCTCTAAGAGTGGCTTTCACGGAAGTTGTCTCCGGCCGCGCGCCTGAAGCGCGCGGCAACGGGCTTAAATTCGTGAGGCGCGTTGTCGCCGAAAATCCCGTTAGTTTGTTTTTTAGAAGCGGCGACGCCGAATTGCGCCTTAAAAAATACAACAACGAGCTCTTTATGACAAGGTCGCAAATCAATACAAGAGGTTGCTTCGCGTTAATTGAATTCTAAAAAATATATTATTAATTACTTTATATTATGCGCGTTGAATTAAAAAAATTTGGGACGACATTAATTTCCCGGCAGTCCGGCAAGGAGGCTTTTTCCGCATTTCAATCCACTCTTGCCGATATTGCGTCCGATGAAATTATTGAGATAGACTTTGAGGGCGTTATCACATTTTCCCCGTCATGGGGCGACGAATTTCTAACGCCGCTTCTTAACCGATTTGGCGATCGGATCATACTATTTCCAACCGGCAATCCTTCGGTAAAAATTACGATTAAGCTCCTTGAGGAGATCAGCAAGAGAAATTTTAGAAGAAAATAATTATGGACGAATCGGAAACGCGAATCGAATATATTGACCAAAAGCTCAAAGCGACTGGAAAATATCGGTTTTAAAATCCGCTTGAATTTCAAGGGGATTTTTGATATAGTTTTAAAATAAATATACCATCGCAAAATAATGATCAATAAATTGAAGACAATACAATATTGATGCATAGCAAATAAGTAGTGCGACAAATGATTCTATGAATAATCAAATATTATCACGAGCTGATTTGCTTATTCAAGCGTTAAAGCCAGACATTGTTGATTGGTTGGTAGCGCTTGGAACGCTTGCCGCGGTTATTGTAGCGCTTATTATAGCAATTTGGGGAGACCGCCTTAAAGTACATTCAAAAGTTTCGATTAAAGCCGTTAAAATTGTGCAGAATAGTCAGACTTATGCGAGCGAGAATAAGCTTATTATCTATCGTCTCATTATTAAAAATATTGGTAAAATTTTAGCAAAAGGAGTTCGATGTAATCTTGAAGGTATTAATGAAGGGAATGGTGGTCAATTTCATCCGCGAGAAAATTTTATATCCATTCCATTGAATTGGACGCATTTTGGGATTAATCGAAACATAGCCATTAATGAAGAAGCTTATATAGATACAGTACAGATTAAACTCGGACAAGATGCTGAACATTTTTTTAGAATATGTTGGCCGAAAGAATTGGGTTTTCCCGATGAGCCAGCTATTTCACGCCTTTCTTTTGATCACGACTATATTTTACGCCTCGCATTCTATTCAGAAAAATTAATAAAGAGGATTGACATAAGATTAAACCGAAATTTTAGTGCATCGATTGACAATGAATTAAGAAGTATCATTTAGACGGGAAAGTTTTATGACAAATTTAAGCGACAACGAGAAAAGAGACATAATCAAGTATTTGGAATCGGGCAAGCCATTGCCGGAAAAATACCGCTTTTTGCTTTTTGATACGGACAAAGAAGTTGAGCTTTTGTGGAATGGAAAAACTGATGAAGTGGAAAATATGGTTTTGCCTTTTCAGGCGATTGAACATAT
>JBBUEG010000046.1:0-1280 GCA_038056985.1 Patescibacteria group bacterium
TATTCCGGCCGTGAAAGCCACTGATCCGAAAAACAATGAAATAATTGAGAGAAAAGCCGATGATACAGCGCCTTTTACGGCTTTGGCTTTTAAAGTCGCTTCCGATCCGTTTGTTGGAAAATTGTGTTTTTTCCGCGTGTATTCGGGGAAAATTGCGGCGGGAAGTTATGTTTTGAATACTACTACCGGGGAGAGGGAACGGATCGGCCGGATTGTTCGTTTGCACGCTAATCAGCGCGAAGAAGTGTCCGAAGTTTACGCCGGAGAAATCGCCGCAGCGGTGGGACTTAAGAGTACATTTACCGGACACACGATTTGCGATCCGGATCATCCGGCCGTGCTGGAATCCATCAAATTTCCGGAGCCGGTCATTTCCTTGGCTATTGAACCGAAAACCAAAGCGGATCAGGAAAAAATGGGCACTGCTTTGCAGCGATTGGCCGAAGAAGATCCGACCTTTAGGATTAAATCAAACGAAGAAACCGGCGAAACGATTATTTCCGGAATGGGGGAATTGCATTTGGAAATTATTGTTGATCGTATGAAGCGGGAATTTAAAGTTGAAGCTAATATTGGAGAACCGCAGGTCGCATATAAAGAAACAATTAAAAAAGTAGCCGAAGCCGAAGGAAAATATATTCGCCAGTCCGGCGGCCGCGGGCAATATGGGCATTGCTGGCTGCGCATTGAGCCTTTGGAACAAGGGAAAGGATATGAATTTGTTGATGAAATCAAAGGCGGCTCCATTCCAAAAGAGTATATTCAGCCGATTCAAAAAGGCGTGAAAGAAGCCATGGATCGGGGAGTTATCGCGGGATACCCGGTCTTGGATGTGCGCGTGGCGGTTTTTGACGGATCTTACCACGAGGTTGATTCATCCGAAGCCGCTTTCAAAATCGCCGGATCAAAGGCTTTTCAAGAAGCCGTAAAGAGCGCTAATCCCGTGATTTTAGAGCCTCTTATGAAAGTGGAAGTGGTGACGCCGGAAAATTTTATGGGCGAAGTGATCGGCAATCTCAATTCCAAACGGGGCCAGATCAAAGAAATGCGCGATCGGTCCAATATGAAAGTGATTGACGCGACAGTGCCTTTGGCGGAAATGTTCGGATACGCCACGGAATTGCGCTCAATGTCCCAGGGACGCGCGTCGTATTCAATGGAATTCGCCAATTACGCCGAGGTGCCGCACAATGTGGCGCAAAAAATCATTGAGTCATCGGGCGCCATTCGGCACGGAAGAGCCTAGGGCTTGCATTGTTTTTCAGGTTCTGCTATAATCA
>JBBUEG010000047.1:0-4818 GCA_038056985.1 Patescibacteria group bacterium
TGCGCGGACACACGATTGAAAAAACCATTGAAGCCTCTCGCCTTTTAAAAGACGCCGGATTCAAGCTCTCATACCAAATGATGCTCAATCTGCCAAAAAGCTCGGCCAATCGCGATTTTGAAATGTTTGAGCAAATTTTCGAAAATGCTGATTTTAAGCCGGATTATTTAAAAATTTATCCTTTGGCGCTGCTTAGCGAAGCGCCGCTTCATCATTTGTATAAAAACAAAAAATTCAAAATCTACAATGGTAGCGAGCTGATTGATCTGATTAAAAAAATCAAAAAAATAACGCCTTATTGGACGCGGATTGAAAGAGTGATCCGCGATATTCCGGCCGATAAAGTTTTTGAAGGGGGCGTCAAGACTTCAAATCTGCGCCAAGCGATTCACGATCAGGCCGATGGACTTGGTGTCATTTGCCGCTGCATCCGGTGCCGTGAAATTAAGGCAAGGTATGATCCCGATGAAAAATTTTATTTGTTCCGAGAAGATTACGCATCAGCCGGCGGCCGCGAAATTTTCTTAAGTTTTGAATCAAGCGGCCGGACAAAATTGGCCAGCTTTTTGCGATTGAGAATTCCCTCCTATCATTTCAATGGAGGACGGCATTTTTTTAAGGTTCTGGAAAATTCAGCGGTAATCAGAGAAATAAAAAGCGTGGGCGAACTTACGCCCGTAGGCGAGACAAAACGCGCTCCCCAGCACAAAGGCTTTGGCCGGAGACTGCTTGAAGAGTCGGAAATCATCGCCCAAAAAGAATTCGGCATTAAAAAAATCGCCGCCATCGCCGCGATTGGCGCGCGCCAATATTTCCGCAAAAACGGATATAAATTAAAAGACAGTTATATGGTGAAAATCTTTAAGTAGATTTCTGTTTACCGGCAAATACCGCAAACAAAGATGACAGAATTATGAATCCGATGCCTAAGGGATGATTTAAATATGGCGTTAAAAAGTGCACAGCGGCCAAAGCAATGAGCGCTCCAAATACGCCAAGCGATATTGCTTGGACATTGATTCCTTCCAAAACCATTTCAGACTTGTCTTTTATAACGCGCCAAAGGGCAAGCAAAATACTCCCGATCAATCCAAGATACGCGAGCGGACCTAAAATTCCCATCTTATACCACAAATCAAGATATCCCCACTCAAAAGCGAATGTCGTATATTCTCCCGATGGATTATTTTGTAAAATACGCGGATCTTTTGAATTATAGGTAACTGTTGCGCCAAAGCCGGAGCCGATGATGGGATGCTTTAAAATTCCAATCCAGAGCGGTTTTAATAATTCCATTCTAGATTGCCCGGCCGCTTCTTGCGTTGTGGCTCGTTCGGACACCAGGCTGGACAGAGAAGCTGATTTACCCTTGCGCGGCGGAACATTCATCAAGGCAAAAATCATAACATAACCGGCTGCAAAAATACCAATAATATAAAGAGAAAATAAGCCAATCGCGCGCCATTTCATTTTTAAGCCAAATGTCATCAATCCAAACAGAGCAATCAGACCGGCCGCTCCACCCACCCAAAACGAACGAGAAAGACTTATGATGACAACAGACGCAAGACCGGCACATAGAAACCAATGACTTTTGACTAATGACCCTTGATTAATGGCTGATAATTCTTGATGCTTGATATTTGAAACTTGATACCTGATACTGCACCAATACCCGATAAGTCCAAACAAAATAATCAACGCCAATAGCTCGTAAATTTGTCCTTGAATAAATACGCGGAAAAATCCTTGGTCCATTTTAGTGATTTCTCCGACTCCGGTATCCCTAATCCATTTGTAAACCATTGGCGTATACGGCGACATTCCGTGCGCAAAAACATAAAAAATTAAAAAAGTTTTTAGGGCCGCCCAACTCACAGACGCTGCCGCCACTTTCCATATGCGCTCCCAATTGATTTTCTCTCGCAAAATTTCAGCCAATGGAAAAAGATAAGCGAAATACAAAAATGCGTTGAAATCAAAAAAAATATTGCCGTAATCATTGCGCAAAATAATTGCCCGAATCAGACCGATGGCCAATGCGGCAAAAAGAATCAAATACCAATCTAAAAAATTTCCAATTTTTAGTTTCTCCCGCCAATCGCGGGATCCCGCTGTGGCGGAACAATTTCCAATTAAATTCCAAAATCCAATCCTAAAACTCCTATTAAAAACTCTAAACAACCAAATGCACATTATCGCTAAAAATATCGCGATGCGTATTGAGACGACTGTTCCGCCAATATCCAAAGAGAAAAGATAGCCTTTTGAGCCGATAAATAATTCCGCCAGCGCAATCAGAAGGCCATATTCCAGACGCTTTAAAGATACGGCCAAAACCGCGGCAATAATCAACCAAAATAAAATTATTCCAGCCAGCGGATGAAGATATCCGAAAAAAGAAAAAAGCTCCAGTGAAGCAAGGGCTAGGATAAGAGCTAAAATTGAATGTTTTTTAAAAAAAAGAAACATAATTATTATGAATCAAGTTTTTCGCTTATGATATGCCGACAATTTTGGACGAAAAATTCCAATGACAAACGCCAATAATAAACTGATCGGATGCAACATTGTGAAAATAAGCCAGGCAAACGGTCCTTTATGCTTACGCATATAATACCGCAGACTTTTGTTGAATATTCTCTGGCGAGTGACCGATGAAATTTGGCCAAAACTTTTTCCGCCCAAATGCAGAATCTCAGCTTCGGGCGCGTAAACAATTTTCCAACCGGCAGTTTTTACCCGTTTGCAAAAATCCACTTCTTCAAACCAGAGAAAGAATTTTTCATCCATCAAGCCGATTCGCTCAATTACTTTTCGACGAATGGCAAAAAACGCGCCCATCACTTGATCAACTTCTTGGCGCTTCGCATAATCAAAATCTTCGGCCATATAACGGCTGATCGCGCGCGATTTGAAAAGATGTTTAATTTTTAAAGTAATTAAAATTTGGGGCCAAATATCAGGATATGCGCGCACGGACGGCTGGATTGATCCGTCTTCGTTTTTTATCTTCCCGCCAACAATTCCGGAATCGGCGTAATTTTTAAACTCATCCAAAAGATTTTTGAGCGTTGACTCCTTTATCTCCACATCCGGATTTAATAGAACGATAAATTCGCCGCGCGCTTGCTTTATTCCCTGATTGACTCCGGCGGCAAAACCTAAATTTTTCGTATTGGCAATTAAATTGATTTGTGGAAATCTTTCTCGCATCATCGCAACACTGCCATCCATCGAAGCATTATCCACGACAATCGCCTCATAACTAAAATGGCCGCTGAATTTAGAAATTGACAGCAGGCATTTTTCCAAAAGCTCTCGGACATTCCAATTGACAATGATGATTGAAAAAGTCATTTTATATGAACATCAGTCGCCATTATTATGTTCAATATCGTGAATGAGCGCTTTCATTTTTCTGTATTTTAAGTGGCCGAAAGCCCAGGTGAATATTCCCGCCGGTATAAAAACAATTCCGATGGCTCCTATGAAAGCCGATTCAAAAAATTTGATAAATGTGACGCCGACGGCAAAAAGCGTAAGAGCCGTGCGCAAATACGCCAAATAAGTGCGTTCATTGGCCAAAATCGCCTGGGCGGCCGCTAAATGTTCGCCCAATGCCAATTTTTTCGTTGTAAATTTGGAGTAAAGGCTTCCTTTCATAGATCAATATTATCATAATATTGTCCAGCAGACAATGATAGGCGGCGCAAAATTATCACCCCTAAAACAAAAAGCACTATTGACGCGACGGCGGAAATCATGCAGTAAAGGCAGATTGCTTTGATGACAATTAATTGAAGATATATAAAATATAAAGATGCCAAAAGACCGATCGGAGTTATAAGAGCGGTGATTTTCAAAATTATCGCTTTCTTCAAGTCAAAATATGCGATGATTAAAATCAAAAGCGTGAAATAATAAATCGCTCCAAAAAGCGCTAACGGAATGCCAAAAATTTCAGAATAAACGCTTGTGGTCACCTTTTCACAGCCTGAAATAATGGAGCAAGGCGGCATCACTCCGCGATAGTGCTCAATGGCCAAAAAGGACGCATCGGAAAATCCGATCAATGCCGATATAAAGAATGCGGCGACAATCCACTTAGGGATTTTCGGAAAGAGCGTCGCTGATAAGTTTTTTAAGCTCGTCATAAGATCCGGGATTATCAATTATTTTATCGTTTATGAAAATAGAAGGCGTGCCGCCCAATTTAATCCTTGTCGCTTCGGAAAGGCTTGCTTGGATTTTTTGCTTGACGGCATCTGAAGTCAAATCGCTCTCAAATTTAGCTCTATCTAATCCCAGCTCACCGGCGTACTGCGCGAATAATTTTTTTGCGTCTTTGCTTGTCCCCCAATTGCTTTGCTTTTCAAAAAGCATATCATGCATTTCCCAAAATTTCCCTTGGAGTCCGGCAGCTTCGGATGCAAGGGCTGCCAATTCCGCGTTTTGATGGATTTGAACAAGCGGAAAATGCCGGTAAGCAAATCTGATTTTATCGCCGAATTCTTGCACGGCTTTTTTCATCATCGGGTGTGCGCTTGCACAAGCCGGGCATTGGAAATCGCTGTATTCAATAATCGTCACTTTGGCTTCCTTATTTCCCTTCACCCAATCGCTGTCTGTAATCGGCGCAGGCGTTCCGGAAATATTTGTACTTGAAGATTTGGATCCCAGATACGCCAAACCGAAGACTAAAAGCGCCGATCCTCCCAATATTCCTCCCCATAAAATAACGCGTCGTAAAATTTGGCCGGCGCGCGACGGCTGATTAAATTTATTTTCTCGCCTTTCCAATTCGCGCCGTTCGCT
>JBBUEG010000047.1:4918-10639 GCA_038056985.1 Patescibacteria group bacterium
CTGTACTCGTATTCATTTTTTGAAAGCAGAGTGTATCGGACGGGAAGATGCAGCTCAGTCTGAAATCGGCGCATCACTTGGGCTAAGCGTTTTTTATTGACTCTCCCGACAATCAATATGTCGGTCGGAGTGTGATTGGTGTCAGTAAAAAATCCGGTAAACGCCAAATAACCAATATTGCCGAGCGATTTTATTTTCTTTACCAATTTTTGCTCCCAGAAAATTATTGATTTGAGTACCAGCGAATGAAGTTCCGGAAGAAGCGGAAAAGACAAATTCACCTGAAACCTCATCTCCTTTTCCGGCTTGTTGTTATGCTTTTTCGCTTTATCATTTATTTTCCCGCCTGCCTTTTTATCCGATTCATTTTCGCCGGTAATTTCATGCCAATACGCCTCTATGAGCCTCAGTCGGACCAAAGCGCCGACTTCATCTTTCAATGTTTTCGGGCTTAGAGTCTCGCCTAAATAATTCTTAAGCTCATCAAATGAAAATGAATCGTGAATGCGAGTCAAAAAAAATTCAGCTACTTTTCTTCGGGAATTATTGCCGAATAATTGTTCAATCATATTTCACTATTTTACCCCAAAATCGTCGGCTTGTCAAAACCGTAAAAATATGGCATAAATAATACAGGACAAGCTTTGATATGCCCCAACAGCTATTATATAAAATCCATCTCCTAACTTTCGGTGAAGGACGCAGAAGCACCGATGTTTTTAATTTTCAAGGATTGGAGAACGAAATAGCCGTAAAAGACCACTTTTTCCTATTGCTTGATTATACCGACTTTCGTCATTTTACCCAGCGCGATCTTAAAAATATCCGCGATTTGATAGTTTCTAAAATCGGCGAACAAAAATTTTCGGATATTCCCAATAATGAAATCAATGCGGCATTTGAAAAGCTATTGCGCGAGCTTAACTCAATCTTGCCGCCGCTTTTACCGGCGCACGATCCATTGCATCAATCTTTATCAATCATCATTGCCAATATGCGTTCCGATATTATTTCTTTCGGCTATGCCGGCAATCCAGACGCATTTTTCATCAGGCCGAAACAAAACGGCGACGGACTGATACTTGAGATATTTGACAAAAAAGGCAGAAACGCGGCTTCATCGTCCAATCTTTTTTCCCAAGTCGTATCCGGAAAAATATCTTCTGGCGACATTCTTTTTCTGGCCACATCCAATGTCTTGGATTATTTGTCCCAAGAAAAAATAAAACGCACGCTTTTGTCCCTCTCTCCCCAGCCCGCGGCTGAGACTCTAAAATCCTTACTGAACGAATCGCGCTCGCGAGAAAAATTCGGAATGATTATAATCACGGCCATCGCCAGCCTGCCGGCTAAGCAGCCCTCCAGCCATCACTCAATAGAAAAATTCATTGAAAAAAAATCAAGCACCGCGACAATCCTCACCCCGCAATTTTCCCACATAGCAAAATCTGCAATCCAAAACGGTTTGAATATGGCTAGAAATTTCGCTATTTTAGGTTTTGAAACGGTCAAGCAAATGTTTCCTATTTTAAAAATCCCCAACTCTTTAAAAAAATTCCCGATTCAGCAGAGGCGGATAATTTTAATTATTGCCGGGCTCTTCATTATTCTATTTATCGGCGTCTTGTATTCTTTCAGCGAGCGCGAACAAAAACAAACCGTCCTGCAAAATTCGGAGTTGGCTGAAAGAGTCCGAACGAACATTGAAAAAGCCGAGGCTGATCTGATTTACGGCAATGAGGCATCGGCTAGGGATTCATATGATAAAATTTCTCTGGATTTGAAAACTCCGGACGGCGAACAATTCTTAAAGGCCGCAGATTCCCGCGATCTCTTAAACCGGTACGATATCATCAAGCAGAAATTATTTCATTTGATTTCTCTAAACGCCAAGGAGAGCCAAAGTTTTCCCCTCTCATTGGAGTCCGAGCAGCAGCCTGAAAAAATATTGTTTGCCGGCAAGCGGCTGGCAATACTTGATTCATCGGGAAAATTCCACTCCATAGATTCCGATAAAAAAACTCAAACACAATTTTCGGCGCAACCGGAGCAAAAACCGCTTTTAATCGCCTCGTCAAAAAACGCAATTGCCGGCTTGAGCGATATTGTCGTGGAGCAATATGATTCGTCGCTCAAAAAAACAACATACAAGATCGATCCTCTCCCCGCCCGCTCCACGCTTTCCCTGTCTTTTTTCAGCGACAAATTGTACTTCCTCGTACCGGATGAACGGCAAATATTCGTTTATTCGCGCTCTGGGGACACTTACAAAAGAACAAAAGCCTGGGTGGATAAAGGATCGGAATCCTTGACGAGTGCTCTTGATCTCACTGTGGACGGAGAGATATTTGTTCTGAAAAATGACGGCACGGTGGCCAAATTTTCAAAAAACAAACAAGTTGAATTTGAAATAGACGCTGTGGAATACCAAATTTCGCCGAGCAAAATAATTACGCCAAACGAATCGGCTCCGCTTTACATATTGGACAAAGCCGCCGGGCGCGTAATAGTCTATGACAAAAAGACAGGAAAATTGACAGCCCAGTATGTCGCCGAACAATCAATTATTGACGCGGCCGTCAATGACTCCAATTCGCAAATGGCCGTGCTGTACGAAAAAGAAGTCAAAATTTATAATTTAAAATAATCTTAAAACAAAAGCACTCCCCCTGCCAAGGCGGGGGGAGTGCTTTGAATTTATTTTGGACTATTTGAGAGTCACTTGGCCGCCGGCTTCTTCAAATTTCTTCTTCATGGCTTCAGCCTCTGCCTTAGCCACGCCTTCTTTCACTATTTTTGGAGCGCCGTCCGCCATATCCTTGGCTTCCTTAAGTCCGATTTGGGTGAGCTCGCGAATCACTTTGATGACCGCGATCTTATTGGCGCCCGACGAAGTAAGCTCCACATCGAAGCTTGTTTTTTCTTCAGCCGCCGGAGCTGCCGCCGCAGCCGCCATCGCCGGAGCCGCCGCCGCTGCGGTAACGCCGAATCGATCTTCCAACACTTTTACCAAATCAGCCAAATCAATAACTGATAATTTTTCAATTGATCCCACGAGGTCCTGAAATTTTTCAGGAATAGCTTTTTTTTCTTCTGACATATATTTCAATAAATTAAGCTTTAATATTAATCGCTTTTAAACTATAATTTTCTTATTTCATTTTTTAGCTTTGCGCTTTTTTATCTTGTATCGCCTTGATCGTACCCACGAATTTTTGTGGGACTCCCGCCAGTACGCGCACCAATCCGGTAGTCGGATAATTCAGGAGATACATCAATTTTGAAATCAATTCTTGGCGGCTTGGCAATTTGGAAAGTACCAAAATTTCCGCCTGATTGAAAGACTGCCACTTGCCTCCCATTCGCACCGTGCCTTTTTGCAACTCCACCTGCGGGTGGTCCTTTTTGAAATCGGCCGCCAATTTCGCGGCTCTGGCTTCTTCTTTATCGTCCAAAAGCATTGCGACTGTTCCGGTGAGATCGTCAACCGGCAATTCAATATTGGCTTTATCCAGGGCGATTTTAAAAAGCGTCTTTTTCGCTACCTCAAGCTTCACGCCTTCTTTTCTCAAAATCTTCCTGAAATCCCAATTATCTTTTACTTTTAAGCCGGTCATCGTAATTACGACAGCCGCTTTTGCGCTTTGCAATCCCGAAGTCAGAGCGTCTACTTCTTGATTTTTTTGCGATTTTGATTTAGCCATAGATAATGATCCAGCATTTAATATAAAAAAAACGACCTTTATAGATGGCCGCAGAATTATTGCTTCACAGCTCTAAAGCGATTAACGCTTTACAACTGATTTTGCCTCAATGGGACTTGCTCTTAGAGATGCCCATTTTCTGCGGCTTGCCTCGCCGATTAGGCGGGCTTTAAATTGTATTCGCATTATAGCAAATTCGGAGAATCAGTCAAGTGGTGGGCAATGCAGGGATCGAACCTGCGGCCTCTTCGATGTCAACGAAGCGCTCTACCACTGAGCTAATTGCCCGAATTGGGCAGGGAGGGAATCGAACCCCCGAAGGCGAATGCCAGCTGATTTACAGTCAGCCCCGTTTGACCGCTTCGGTACCTGCCCACTTTGAAAAGCCCAAGAGCGGATTTGAACCGCTGACCTACTCCTTACCATGGAGTTGCTCTACCAGCTGAGCTACCTGGGCGCATCCTCTTTGATTTCATTTACCTTTATCTGATACTCCTCAATTTTCTGATTTTCCGGATTGGCGATTTTTAAAGCATCAAGCGTTTGCTCGGCCAGTGTTTTTTTATTCAATTCCAAAGCAGCATCCAAAAGAATATTTAAATTTTTTGGATTGGCCGGCTCAAGCTTTACCGATTCCTGATATTGGATCAATGCTTTATCCCTCTCCCCTTTGGCCGAGTAAACTTTTCCCAAATCAATGTGATGCGCAGCCAAATCAGGATTTTGCGTGATGGATTCCAAGAGGTCGGTCTCTGCCTGATCGAAATTACCAAGATTGGTTTCTACGGTGGCCAGCTCCGCGTACGCCTCGTCGTCTTTTTTATCCAGTTTGATCGCTTGTTTTAAGACTTCTTTCGCATTGTCGTATTCTTTTAAAAACATGTAAATCTTGCCCAATCCTTTGTAAGCCGCGATATTTTTCGGATCAAGGCTTAAAATCTCTATATACTTTTTTTCCGCTTCGCGGTATTGTTCGCCGTTCGCCAATTCATCGGCTTGATTGATCATTATGCGAAGCTTTGCCGCTTTTTCTTCGGATGAAAGTTTTGTTTTCCAAGCTTTTTTCAATTGCTCTTCGTATCGATTTTCCAACTCAACGATTTTTTGAACCAACAGCTTTCCCGCGGATCGCAATTGCCCGAACACCAAATTGAATCCCACTAAAAAAATCTTACCGTGTCCGCGCAATTTTCTGCGCAAGCGATTTTCAAGAAGATGATGCCGCTGGACGCGCTCTTTTTCAATCTGAATTTTTTCCAAATCAATCGCGGAAATGGACGAAAATTTGCGCGTAATCATCGCCGCCGCAACAGTGCCGCTCGCCAATATTATTAACATCAGCAAAAGATCAATATTGAAAAAAAATGCGAGATTTTGCATATATGGGAATGTGCCCCGTGCAGGATTTGAACCTACGACCATCTGCTTAAAAGGCAGTTGCTCTACCAACTGAGCTAACGGGGCTTAAGCACCATAAAATTCTACACAAATGCGACATAAATGTCAAATCTTGCCTTTAATTAAATAAAAGACCCTTTCAGAAATATTCCTCTGAAAGGGTTAATGAACCAATGCGCTCAAAAAATCGTGATTTATTTCCTAAATATTTTTTTGCACAGATTTTCAATCCGCTCCGGGTGCTTGTGACTCATCACCCAGGCGATTAATCCAAAAATTGCTAAAATAAATATTGCTTCCAGCGCCACGGCCATTAGACCACCTCCTTGTCTTTTTCGCCAGCTTTTGATTTATCGCCTCCATCTTTTTTGATAAAACCTATTATCAAATTTGGCTTTAACAGGCACACCGCAACGAACGCCGCAATGCACACATAAAAAACAACCTCTTTCAAAATATCCACAAGCCACCTCCTTGTTAAATTGGTTTAACTACGAAAAGAACGATCGAGAAACACCCTGTTTCTACAAGCAGGTATTGTAGCCTTAAAAATCCTAAATGTCAAGACGCAATTTATATGACCGCCTTATTTTCTTTTAAATATTTTCCAATTCTTTCC
>JBBUEG010000048.1:0-6243 GCA_038056985.1 Patescibacteria group bacterium
AGTTTTGTTGGCGATTTCCTTTGGCATAAATGTTTTACCCCCACACCAAATTACTTGGTGCTGTCGGTTATACGTTTCTTTAATTGCGCGAATGCTCGACTTCGCAACTTTAAACTAGCCTCTCTTCTTCTAGCATCGTTTTCTGACTTGTATGCTTCATAATATACCAGCTCAAAGGGTTTTCGATATTTAGTTGAGAATACCTTACCATCGTTATGCTCCTTGAAACGCTTCCTAAGATCGGTGGTTGATCCAAGATAAAGTTGCGAATCTTTTTTGCTTTTCAAAATGTAAGTGTAATTCATAGAATTTGGTGTTCGTATGTTTGGGGTTTACCCCCACACCAACTTATCGTAAGTTGGTGTGGGGGTTTATCTCTTGAAGAGGTCTAGATATTCATGCAAGACGAAAATCCGGTTACGGGAAAAACCAGTCACTTCTTTAAGAATTCCGACACGTTCCATTTCACCAACAAGGGTATTGGTTGCGGTGTTCGAAGCATTCAGATATTTAGAAGCATCAGAAACCTTAAATGCTGGCATAGAAAACGACTGCAAAAGCAGTTTGTGAGCCAGCTTCGCCCGGCGGCCAAGCTCCATAATTTGTTTCTCGTAACGAGCACGCAGATCGATAATCTTCTCGAATGTATCCTTACCTTTTTTAGCCGTCTCAATAACTGCCGAGAGGAAAAAGACCACCCATTGATCCAAGTCATTCCGTTCACGCACAAAAGTAAGCGCATCATAATACGCTCCTTTGTTTCTCTCAAAGAAGTCCGAGAGATAAAGCGTTGGTTTTCGTAGAATTCCAAGTTCAATGAGATGAAGTCCTATGAGCATGCGGCCAATTCTTCCATTGCCGTCATTGAAAGGATGAATCGTTTCAAACTGATAATGCGAAACAGCCATCTTAATCAGATGAGGCATATTCAATCCTTTGTTATGCCAAAAGAATTCAAGGTCTTTTAAGGCCTCTGGCATATCTTCTGGATGTGGCGGAATAAAAGCGGCGGTCTGAATGCTTGTACCGCCAATCCAGTTTTGTGCGGTGCGAACTTCTCCCGGTTGTTTGTGCTCACCACGAACGCCGGACAATAAAATCTTGTGAGCTTCCTGCAGAAGCCTCATAGAAATCGGGAGCTCATTCAGTCGAGCAATACTCTTATTCATTGCGACAATATAATTTTGCACCTCGGTCCAGTCATCTCTTTTTTCCGGAGAGATTTCTTCCTCCGGTAAAACAGCTTCATCCATGCCGGTGCGAGTGCCTTCAATACGACTGGATTTTACCGCTTCATTGCGTACATGCATTTGAATGAAAAAGTCCACATTTGGCACAAGAATAGAATAGGCGTTCAGTTCGCCAACAAGACGGATCGCTTCTTCCAAGAGAACAGGAATTCTTTTGTCCTGCCATTCATACGGACGATTGACCGGAGACGGCAAAAAACTCTGGTATTCATAATCCTTGCCCCAGAAGTGCTTCTTGTAAGTACCCGCTATAAACTGATTTTGCTGTGGTTTATCTGCCATAGTTTTATCGTTTTACCCCCACACCAAACACCTGTTTGGTGTGGGGGTTTATCTAAGTTGAAATATGTATTCTCATATTACCAGATATCAACTAAAAGTGCAATAAGAATACCTGTATTACGACTTGCCGCAAAAAGACGCTACAATTAGCCTTGAGAAACCTGTTTTAGGTTCTCCTTTACATTTCGAATAGTACACTTTGCAGTCTTATCAAAGAACTACGCCTACTATCATGCACCTAAACGCCACATTTGTGCAGGCTTTGGTCGGAGTCTTATTCTTCCCACCCCTTTACTTTCAGGGCTTTTTCGGCCGCTTCAATTTGCGCTTCTTGTTTGGAGGATCCTTTGCCTTCTACCACCAGCTCGTTCCCCAAATACACGCCGATGGAAAATATTTTCGCGTGATCCGGACCTTCTTCTTTGTGGACCTTGTAATTGGGCGTGACTCCGGCTTTTTCCTGCGCCATTTCTTGAAACCGGCTTTTCGGATCAAGATAAAGTTTGTGCTGGATAATATAGTCAATTTTTGTAAGGACTCTTTCTTTGATGAATTGTTCAACGGCAATCTTGCCTTGATCCAGATAAATCGCACCTATAACCGCCTCCAGCGCGTTGGCCAAAATGTATTGGCGGGCTTTGGAATGCTTGTCTTTTGACTCGCCTTTGGATAAATATAAAAAGGGCTCCAGGCCGATTTCGCTGGCTATTTCCGAAAGTTTATTGGCATTGACCAGGCTCGCCCGGAAATTGGTCATTTCTCCTTCCGGAGAATTAGGATATTTGACAAACAAATATTCGGTCACCACCAATTCCAGCACCGCGTCGCCTAAAAATTCCAACCGTTCATTATGCCCCAAAGAAAATTTCGGATTTTCATTTATGTAAGAGCGATGAACCATGCTTTGGCGCAAAAAATCTTTATTATTGAACGCTGCTCCCAGTTTTTTTTCAAGAGCTGATAAATCTTTTACCATAATTAGCTTCTTTGAGAAATAATATTAACCGCTTCTTTCAGGATGAATTTGGTATTTTCGTATCCGAAAATTTTGAGCGCTTCCTGGGGCGAGTACCATTTGGCGTCTTTGATGGCTTCTTTTATTTCAACGGACAGCCGAACTTCCGAAGTTTCCATTAGAAAATAGTGGACGATTTTTTGAATGGTGGAATTTTTACTTTTATTGCCTTTTTGAATCGTGTATTCGGCTACCCCGATTTTTTCTTTTAAAATTATGGCCTGGAGGCCGGTCTCTTCCTGCACTTCCCGCAAAGCCGCGTCCTCAATTGATTCATTTTCTTCCACATGCCCTTTGGGCAGAGTCCATTGATTGTAAGGATCAAGAATGAGCAAGACCAAAGGCTCGCCCCGCTCTTGCCTCACCACCACTCCGCCGGCGCAAATCTCCACCGGAATTTTCTGCTCTCCCAATTCTTCCATTTTTTTGAAAATGGAGCCGAGGACGCCGTTGATGAATTTTCCCGAGGACTCGCCGCCGAAAGTCTTGGCCAATTCTATGGCTTCATTGATCGCCACTTTGGGAGGAATATCGGAAGCAATCTTTAGCTCGTAAATACCCAAGCGCAAAATATTGCGGTCCACGGTCGTGATCTGCTCCAGCGGCCATTCTGGCGCGTAAACTTTTATGATCTCGTCAACTTCCTTTTTGTTTTCCACAACGCCCAAAACCAGCTTTTTGGTAAAGCCGTTGTCGCTGAATTCCGGTGCAAACTCTTTGAGGTTTTTTTCAACCAATCCGGCGATCTCCGAATCTTTCAATCCGCGGAAATCCCACTCATAAAGAGTCTGCATGGCAATGGTCCTGGCAAGATGGCGATTGGCCATGTAAACAACAAATTATATATTTTTCTTTTGTTCGTAGCGCGTCTCGCGCCGTTTTTTGCGCTCGGCGAGACTCTCCACTTTAATCACCTGCCGCCCATTGTACTTTCCGCAATAAGGGCAAACTTTGTGCGGCAATATTTTCTTCTTGCAATTCGGGCAAGCGGTCAATGCAATGGCCTTGAGCGCAAAATGGCTGGCGCGTTCCTTTTTTGATTGCCTGGTGCGTCGTTTGGAAGGTAAACCCATATTTTGATAAATCCCAATTTCTCCGCCCAAGGCGGATCCGCCTTGGGCGGACAAAAACCAAATTTCCAAATCGTCCCGTAAACCGGAACTTATTGCTGGCATCTGGCTTCTTGATTTTTTTATTTATTAATTTACTAAGATTTTACACTAATTCATTATTTTTTGCAAGTTTTATACCAAAGTCACGGAGGCTACTGTGTCTTTGTCTTCGGAAAAGCGCATCAGGCGGACGCCTTGAGTGGCGCGGCCGATCGTGGGAACGGTCTTAAACGGAAGACGGATTACCTGGCCTTTTTTGGACATAATCACCAAATCGCTCACTCCGATTTTTCCGGAAACCAGCGACAAAGCGACGATCGGGCCGGTCTTATCCGTTATTTTAGCCACTTTTATTCCGGATCCGCCGCGCCCCTGAAGACGGTATTCTTTCAAATCAGTCCTTTTGCCGAATCCATTGGCCATCACCACCAAGACTTCATCCACTCCTCTTTCTTTTGATACCGTTTCCATTCCGCGAATTTCATCCTTGCCCTTCAATCTCATTCCGCGTACGCCGCTGGCCGTCCGACCCATCGGACGCACCACTTTTTCTTTAAATCTGATAGCCTGGCCGCTTCCCGACACCAAAACGATTTCATCGTCTCCAGTGGTCGGCCTCACCCACATCAATTCATCGTTGCCTTTCAATTTGATGGCAATAATGCCGGAGCGCCTGACACTTTCAAAGTCTTTGATGTCAACTTTTTTAATCACGGCCTGGCGCGTCACCATCATCAAGAAATTATACCCCTTGAGATCGCCGAGCGGCAAAATGCTTGACACTTTTTCTTCTCCGGCCAAATTCAAGAAATTGACAATGGCTTGGCCTTTGGCCGTGCGGCTGGATTGCGGCACTTCATAAGCTTTAAGTTGAAATACCCGGCCTTTGGTTGTGAAAAACAAAAGATTGGCGTGCGTGTTTGTGGAAAACAAATAATCCACCTCGTCTTCCTCTTTTGTCGCCAGTCCGACAACACCTTTCCCGCCGCGGCTCTGCGTCTTGAAGCTATCCGGTGGTATTCGCTTAATATAGCCGTCTTGCGTGATCATTATTACGACCGCTTCATTGGGGATTAGGTCTTCTTGAGTGAATTCTCCTATTTTCCCGGGCACCACTTCAGTGCGCCTTTCGTCCGCGTATGTTTCCTTGATTTCCAAAAGGTCATTTTTAATCACTCCGTAAATCTTTTTGCGCGAGGCCAATAAAGCTTCCAAATCTTTGATGAGCTTTTGCTTTTCTTCCAATTCCTGTTCCACGCGCAAACGGTCCAGATTGGTCAGCTGGTGCAGGCGCATATCCAAAATGGCATTGGCCTGCGGCTCGGTCAATTTGAATTTTTTAATCAAATTTACGCGCGCGTCATCCCGGTCTTGCGATTTTTTTATGATTTTGATAATTTCGTCCAAATGCACCAAAGCGATTTTCAAGCCTTTCAAAATATGCTCGCGGTCCCGGGCTCTTTCCAATTCGTATTGCGTGCGCTTTTTTATGACTTCCTCGCGGTGCTTTAAATACTCTTCCAAAACCATCTTGAGCGTAAGGACGCGCGGCTGGATTCCGTCCACCAGCGCTAACATATTGACATGAAAAGTCTGCTGGAGGCTCGTGATCGCAAACAGACGGTTTAAAATTTTTCTGGGGTAAGCTTCGCGCTTCAATTCAATCATTATCCTGATTCCGTCTTTGTCCGATTCGTCACGCAAATCTCTAATGCCTTCAAGTTTTTTATCTTTAACCAATTCCGCGATATGGGTGAGAAGATCGGATTTATTCACTTGAAAAGGCAATTCCGTCACGATAATTTTGGAATTCCCTTTTTCTTCAATGATTTCCGCGCGCGCCCGCATCACGATTCCGCCTTTGCCGGTCGCGTATACCTGCCTGATGTCGTCCAAATTGAAAATCTGTCCGCCGGTCGGAAAATCCGGCCCCTTGATGAATTCCATCAATTCCTCAATTGACGATTCCGGCTGATCAATGAGCTTTAGCAAAGCGCCGACTATTTCTCCAAGATTGTGCGGCGGAATATTCGTGGCCATGCCGACCGCAATGCCGCTTGTGCCGTTTAAAATCAAATTCGGGAGCTTGGCCGGCAAGACTTTCGGCTCTTCGTGCACGCCGTCGTAATTGGGAACGAAATCAACGGTTTTCTTTTCAATATCCAAGAGCAATTCTTCGGCGATTTTGGCCAATTTGCTTTCCGTATAACGCATGGCGGCCGCGCCGTCTCCGTCCACTGATCCGAAATTTCCCTGCCCCCAGACCATCGGATAACGCATATTGAAATCCTGCGCCATTCTCACCATGGCGTCATACACGGCCACATCGCCGTGCGGGTGGTATTTGCCCAAAACTTCTCCGACCACGGTGGCGGATTTGCGGAATTTGGCGCTGCTTTTCAAACCAATGCTCCACATCGCGTAAAGAATGCGGCGATGCACCGGCTTTAGGCCGTCGCGCGCGTCCGGCAAAGCTCTTTGCACGATCACCGACATGGCATAGTCCAAATACGCTTCGCTCATTTCCTTTTCCAAAATCTGTTTTTCAATTTTTCCGATTGGATTTTGATTTTTTTCCGACATA
>JBBUEG010000048.1:6343-7778 GCA_038056985.1 Patescibacteria group bacterium
CCAATCTTTTGAGTCCGTGCGCCGAGCGGTCACGCGCCAGCTGGTCGGCAAAAGCCAAATCCATACGCCCACCACCGCAACCATCACCACAACAACGCCGATCCACATTAGCCGTTTTCTTTCTTCAATGGAAAGATGGCTCAAATCGTCAACATATTTGGCAGCCGGCTTTTTTTCATCAGGCTCAATCGGCGCATCAAGTTTTTCTTCCTTTTTAGCGGCAACGCGCGCGTGATATACCTTTTTTTTATGAGAAGCCGGAATTTTGACGCCGTCTAAATGGGCCATAATAACCTTAGTTTAAAGTTAAAAATGCAAAGTTCAAAGTTCAAAATCATCGATTAAAATTTAATTTTTTTCCTTAACTTTTCACTTTAAACTTCTAACTTTGTACTTCAAGCACTACCACCTTCACTTCTTCTTGCGGCAAATCTTTGCGCGTGATTTTATATTTATCAATCGTTTCCGGATTTTTAATTCCAAATTCTTTGAGAAATTTTTCCAGCGGATCCAATTTCATCTTCAAGCCTTTTATGTCATAAAAGCACGGAATGATGATTCTCGGTTCTATTTCACTGACAAATTTTACGGCATTTTTATAATCCAATCCATCGCCTCCGCCTACCGGAAGCAACACTATATCCGCTTCCTCAATCATTTCAATTTCTCCGTTTTCCAAAGGCTTTGACAATGCGCTGATGTGGGCGATGATCAAATCCTCCGCTTCTATGCGGAAAATGGATCCTTCGCCCTTGCCCGATGGAATCGGATATCCGTAAATAAAGGTGTTTTTTACCTCGTATTCGCCGGGCGTTGTAATGCAAAATGGGTCTCCGCCTACGCCTTTTAAATTCCTTGAAGCCGCGCCGTCTTTTGAGCTAACGACAATATCAGCCGCCAATTTTGAAGGAATGGACGGTTTTATGCCGACTGATTGATCAAACGGATCAACCACGATTGTGGAATCCTTAGTCTGAATGCGGAAGCAATTTAGCCCGTGCCAAGAAATAATCATAAAGAGTACTCGCGAATATACGAATAAAAAATAATATACAAATAATCTATTCGCATATTTGCGTTAATTTGTATATTTGTGATTACTACATTATGATAACAAAAAAACCCTTTTCGCGCAAGGGTTCTAAAATAATATTTTATCACCCTATTTCCAAATCCGTAATGTCGTCTTGCGCATGGGTTGGAGCCGGAGCCGATTTTTGAACCGGCGGCGTTTCCGGCTGGCTGGTCGGTACTTTATCCAAACCTTCAACACGATAAACTCCGCCTGTAAAATTTTCATTGGAAATTTCCGGTGAATGTGTTAATTTTTCAATACCAACCGAACCTTGCAATTTTACCGGCTGACTTCCGCCTGACTTTTTATTGGCCGAGGCATTATCTCCATTTTTTTTACCGCTTTTACTTGATGAATCGC
>JBBUEG010000049.1:0-4745 GCA_038056985.1 Patescibacteria group bacterium
GAAACATCTCTACTTTCTTCGGTTGCTTTGTTTATCTTTTGTTTGAGCGCAGGGCTCCTGCTCGCGATCATGGGCAATGTAAAATCAAATAATTCTTTTTCAATGCTGGCACTAGCCATTGTTTACGCGCTAATCGCGGGCAGTGCCGGATGGCTTTTTTCTTTCATCAGCGGCCGATTCGGCCAAAATGCATCCATCGTAATAATGATTTTGTCCGCCATTTGCCTTTTACATCTTTCACGGAAACAATTAAAGAAAAAACAATGGGAGAATTTGTATGATTTTTAACGGATTAATAAAAAATCTCATCCGCGCCATAATAGCCGCGTATTGGCCATTGTGGATTTTCGGCATTATAATTATTTCAATTGACTTTTTTGTCTTTAAATCGGCGACTCAAGCTTTTATTATTACGATTTTATCGTTTACCGCCGCGGCCGTGATTTTTCACGAAATCGGTCATATTATCGGGATAAAATTTTTTGCCAAATTGCCTTATCATTCCATCAAAATTACTACCCTGATGTTTCAAACAACCCTCAATCACCCGCCGGTTGAAGAAAAAATTTGGATGATGATTGTCTGGTCCGGCTCTCTGATGAACATTTTTATCGGCCTCATGGGGTGGCTTATTCTGCCAAACGGCTTTTATCAAGGTATGTGGGCAGCCCTTCAAATCGGATTCGGAATTATCAATCTTATGCCTTTTTCTCCGGACGGAGAAAAATTATTCGCTTATTATCAAGCTAAAGAACAAAAAATATGATCAAAATATTTTATTCTTTTTTTATCGGCGCATTTGCCGCGCTTATCCTTGCCGGCATTTCATTTTTCGCGACTATTATTATCGGGGACAGTGTCATTGGCCATTCTTTTAAAATCGGCTGGGGCGGGTGGTGGACGACAATATTATCGTTTACCAAAAGCGATGAAGGATTCTCGGCCGGCATCGGAGGCGGAGCAATTCTAATCATTGCCGGAATGGGAATACTAAACGGCGCCATCGCAATGCTTTTTCAAATGCGTAAAAATAAGGCGCGTGAAAAAGAACGGTCAAGACTGATTTAATTTCCTCATGAATAAATTTCGCCGGTTAATATCTACAGCATTAAATTAGGATTATCTGTGGCGCGATTTTTCCTGCGCATAATTAAAACAACAGCGTAATAGCAAGCGCCATAATGAACATTGTAGCGTTGCCTAGTTAAAAATACCGTTCAATTAAAAATGTCGTTTAACTTGCGATAGCAAGTTAGTGTGCAAGTTTGGAGCAAATAAAATAATTGGTTTTCAAAAAAATAAGGGCTCGGAGTTTGTAAAAAACTCGCGAGCCCCGAAAAAATGTCGTGATCAAAAAAATTGCGCTATTTTATACCGTCTTTAATCCGCTTTAGTTCGTCTTTTAAAAACATAAGAGTTTCTTGTTTTAAAATATTTCTAATTTTTCTGAATTGCTCGTACGGCAATAACGCATTTATGTCCTGCTCTATAATTGTTTGCGTTATTTTGGACTCAACAAAGCCGATGAGTTCTTGAAAAAAATCCGCGAGCGTCTTTTTAGTCCTCTCGTTTATAACATCGGAATTATACCCGAATCCCTGAATAAAGAAATGATGAATGTCGTAGATGTCGCGGCCGGCAATGGACTTGTTTTTTTCCCAGCGATCAATAAGGGCGACAAGCTTATTCGCAAACATTGTCTCAATTGTCTGACAAGTGATTACGCGGTTTATTTCGCTGAATGCGGCCGACTCATAAACATTTGACTTGGGCGGAGGGAATGTAACATCAATTTTCAAAGTGTTTCGCTCGTTGGTAAGCGCCGGATAGCGCAAAAAATACTGCGGCGTATTTTGACTTTTTTCTTCTATCTCAAGCCCTATTTTAATGAAAATCTCTTCCATTTTTTTTCTAACGCCGTCCATTTCATTTTGCGGAGCGACATAATCAAAATCAAGATCCACCGAGTATCTATCCAAAAATCCGCGCATAGCAGCGCAAGTCCCGCCCTTGAAATAAAGCGATGCGGCGAGCGTATGGTCATCGTAAATGCGCGTCAATATCCTGTATAACCAGGCCTTATGCTTTGCCTCTTTTGCGTTTGGTAAAATCATACTAATATTACTTTAAAGTTTTTGGATAACCGATCAACTCCTGAAGTTTTTTCACTTTTTTCCAATCAATCATATTGGCGGCGTCAAAAAACGCTTTAGAATTAAAATAAAGAAGATCGGCAATCGCCCGATCCACTGTCGCGATTTTGATTCCGCGCTGATCGATAATCCCGGCGCTATTATAAAGAAACTTATCGGATAATTTTCGCGAGCGGTATTGATTCAATCCGATTGAAAATTTTTTGGAATGAGCGCTGATCAGAGTGATGGCCGGCTGGCTCTGAAATATAATACCATTGTCAGCCAATACCGTTTCGGCGCTTATATATCCGTAGCCGGACAAAGCCTTTACGCCCAATTGATAAGGATCGAGCTTTTCAATGGGTTTGAGCGCGTAAAAGCCTTTATGTATCCGGAAAATGAGCCCACTCTTAGCGTATCGGCCTAAAGTCACATACAAAGTGTTGGCATTTTTAATTTGCCATAAATTAGCCAAGTCTTTGGTATGAAAAATCACTTGCCCTAATTTAGCTATTTGGGCGAATCTGCGCGATCCAATAGATTTTTGCTTTAAAATTGCGTTACTTTTTTCTGTACTCATATGTACAGTATAATATAACCAAAATATTAAGTCAATATCCTACTTCATCATTAATACGAGAATTTTAAAAGTCAAGTTTGAAAATTCTCGGGATAATTATTTATCAATCGCGTCAAACGGCAAGCTTTCAATCAATGCTTCAATTTCTTTGTCGTTTATTTGGCGCAAATAAAATATTTGGTTCATTTCCATTTCTTTTTGCGTTCCGATAACCGACCAATTGCTTTTTATGTTTGCTTTGGCAATCGGCTGTCGAATTTCTTTCCGGCCAATATAGCCGACTATCTCATTTAGATTAAGCCGGTATTTTTCTAAAATTAAAAACAAGTCGTAAAAATCGCGATATCGGGCACGACTGCTCATAGCGCGGATCTTCTCCGCGGCGATTTCTCTGATATCCATCACCCCGACAGAAAAGGCAACGCCCCAAACATTATTATACTTCAAATTTTGAACGGGAAGCAAAACATTTTGCAGATAATCTATTTCCACTTTCAATGAATTTGGCTGAATCAATGGTCCGAAGTACTGCAATTTTTCAATTTTTATTGTCGCATCGGAAAGATAATCTTTTTTAATGTCCAAATTGTCAGCGCTCGCAAACACTTTCCTTACTTCCTCCAAACTCATCGGCTTTTGATTGGAGGAAAAATCCAAATCTTCGGAAAAACGGCACTGATCCAAATAACAGTGGTGCAAAGCCGTGCCGCCTTTGAATACCAGATTATTTCCCAGAGATGATTCAGTGATTAATTTCAAAATTAAAGCGAGAAAATAATCCTTTTCGGCAATATGCAAAGGATATTTTAATGTCTTGCGATTGATAATTTCCAATTGTTGGCGAGTAAGCATAACGAAAAAAAAATTTAATTTTTTTTATATTTATCAAAATACTCGTCGTAATACAAGCGCCATTTGGCATTGAATTTTATATCGCCGGACAGCATTCTATGAGTGCTTTTTCTGTTTTTTATTGAATGTTCCGCCAGACGGTAAATATCCGCCGAATCAATATTCAATAAGTCGAAAATAAAGCCAATGGTTTTGATAGTCGCTTCGGAAAATTCTTTTAAATATTCCGTTATTCGTTCAAAATTCAAATCATTTTTATGTTCTTTTACTTTCTCAATGACCAAATCAACGGCGTATTTGCTTTTCCGGAAATTTATAATATCAATCAAGGCCTTTTCGGCCGCGGCGATACGGGCGGCTTTGCCGTCTATCATTATTTCTTGCCAGCCGAAAAAAAGCCTTTCTTTTGTTTTAATATAGCTATACTCCGTACCATTAAGCAAAGTTGTTTTGAATTTTTTAAGAGACACGGAAATGGTCTTATTGGTAAGCTGATCAAACATTCCGTGATGCTGCAAAGCGGATTCAAAAGAAACATACGAATCTTTAACCAAAAGACCAGCCACGACATAATTAGACAGCGACAAAAATCCGCGATTACTTAAATCCGAAATGACATAAAGACCATTTTTTATGCGCATAAACCAGCCGTTTTTAACCATCTTGGTAATAAGATTCTTTGCCTGCTGGTGATCCCAATTATCTTTGGCTTCTTCAATAATATCCATGGAGGTCACAATTTGACCATATTTTACAATCAATTTCTCCAATAATTCGCTTTGTTTTATTGACAAAATAGTGTAATTCATATATAAAAAGTAATTATTGTTAATTACTATCTATATATAGAATACACTATAACCACTAAACAGTCAAATGGTTAAATCTGCAGTCTATTTTGCGATCGCATGTTAATATGCAAGTTTGAAATAGTTAAAACAGAGAATTTTTTGAAAAAAATAAGGACTCGGGGTTTGTAAAAAACTCCCGAGCCCTGAATAAAGAACAAAATTAGCGGTTTTTCGTTTCGATAGGAACCGCTACATACTCTTGGCCATATTTCCTCATAATAATTTCATTGGCCTTGAGAATATTTTCCGCTTCAATTTTATCATCCTGAAGCGGTTTTACGTAGGGACTTTCCAATCCCCCGCGACGGATTATTTTGAATTTTTCCA
>JBBUEG010000050.1:0-2410 GCA_038056985.1 Patescibacteria group bacterium
GATGTGCGCATTGCCGTGGAAATGGTCAGCATAGCATGCGACCAAAAGGCGCATGAGGTAATTTTAGGCAGCTCTGATTCAGATCTCCAGCCAGCTATTCAAGAAGTTCACAAAAGAGGCGTGAAGTCTGTTTATTTGGGGTTTGAAAATCAGCCGAATAAAGGCATATCCTATACTACGGACAAAACAATTCTTATTCGCAATTCAGAAGTTTTAGAATTCGCAGTATCGCAAAAATCACTATTCAAAAAATAGCCTCTTATAATGAGGCCTGTTCTTGTAAAAAATAAGTAATTTTATCAAACTGCCGTTTTATTGGCGATAACTGCTTGGTTAAAATGATTATCCGTTCAACGCCCATGGACAAAAACCAATCCTTATGTTAGTATGCTTAGGTATTATTATTAACCATTATCATTAATATTATATGGAAGATCAAAATCAAAACGGAGTAAAATCGGAAGTTTTGGACGCCCTGCTCAAGACCGGGCCGAAAATCCCCAAAGTAGGCGATTTGATAGAGGCGGCGGTCATCAGCGTTTCCAAAAACGAAGCGCATTTGGATATTGAAGGCATCGGCACCGGCATGGCGCGCGGACCGGAATTTATAGACGAATCCGGAGAATATTCCAATCTAAAGCCAGGCGATCGCGTCTGGGCGACAGTACTGGAATTGGAAAACGAAAACGGCGAAATGGAATTGTCTTTCCGCGAAGCCGGACACAAAAAAGCCTGGGAAAGACTTTCAGGATATTTGAAAAAAGGCGAAATCGTCAATGCCAGAATCGTGGACGCCAATCGCGGAGGACTGATGGTGAAAATCGGAAATATTGACGGCTTTTTGCCCGTCTCCCAATTGACTGCCCAGCATTATCCGCGCGTGGAAGGCGGCGACAAAGGAAAAATTCTTGATAAATTAAAAAGCTATGTCAATCAGACTTTCCGCGTAAAAGTGATTGATGTTGATGAAAATGAAAACAAATTGATCATCTCGGAGCGCGGCGCCTGGGAAGAAGCGGAAAAAGAAAAAGTTTCGCAATTTAAGACCGGCGACATTGTTGAAGGAAAAGTGGTCGGCGTGGTTGATTTCGGAGCGTTTGTGGAATTCGGAGAACATCTGGAAGGATTGATCCACATTTCCGAGCTTTCCTGGGACAGAGTCAATCATCCGCGCGAAATTTTACAGGTCGGGCAAATTGTTAAAGCACAGATTTTGTCAGTAGACGGCACGAAAATTTCTCTTACCTTAAAAAGGCTGAGCGACGATCCTTGGAAAAATATCACGCAAAAATACGCGATCGGCCAAAAGGTAAGCGGCACAATCATTAAGCTCAATCCTTTCGGATTATTTGTGGATCTCAAAGAATCAATCACGGCGCTCTGTCATATTTCGGAAATTCCCGAAGCCAATCCGCAAAATATTTCCACTTTGGCCAAAGAAGGCGATGAGCGCGAATTCAGAATCGTGGCCATAGATCCGGAAGGCCGCAGAATCCACCTCTCGCTCAAGGAACCGGCGCCCATTGAAGAAGTTAAAGAGGAAAAAGCCGAACAAAAAACTGAAGAGATTAAAGAAGAGAAGCCTGAGGAAAAACCAAGCGAACCGGAAGAAACAAAATCAGAATAGCAAAACGCTCAAAACTAAAACGCTCCCCTTAGATGGGGAGTGTTTTTAAATTGCGTTAATGACTAAAGATTATTTCCTTATTTGCGCTTTGAGATTTTTTTTCAGCGCTTCGGTGATTTTTTGCATTTCTATATCAACTTCTTCAGAAGTCAAAGTGCGGTCGGGTGATTGAAAGACCAGATGAAAAGCCAAGCTTTTTTTGTTCTTGCCCAACTTTTTCTCATCCGCGAAATAATCAAAAAGCTCAATTTCCACGGGAAGCTCCGAAGACTGCTTAACGGCCAGCAATATTTTATCATAAACAACCGATTGATCGGCTACCAGAGAAATGTCTCGAAGAACGGCCGGAAATTCACTGATTTTTTGGTATTGTTTTTTATCAAAATCAATATTCAGAAGCTCTGTCAAAGATATTTCAAAAAATGCGGAACTGCTTGGAATTCTGAAAATCTCACGAGCATTAGAATCAATTATTCCGCCTATGCCGATTTTATGAGATTGTCCGCCGGCGTCTTTTACGGAAATTACGGCTTGCGATCCATAAGCCGTCCATTGAAAATCACTTTTAATAAAATTCAACCGCTCGCCGATTTGTTCGATAATGCCCTTTACCGCGCAGAAATTATCCATTGGGGTTTTTCCCCCGTCAATTAAAATTCCCGCCAGCATCTTTTGCTCTTCCGGCAATCCATGATTCATGCTTCCTGATTCATGATTCATAAGAAACACTCTCCCGATTTCAAAAATTCTGACTTCCGAAAAATTATTAAAATTCTTTTCTCC
>JBBUEG010000050.1:2510-6446 GCA_038056985.1 Patescibacteria group bacterium
TTCTTCCACAATGTCTTCGGGAATTTGAATGTCGTTTCGCCAAGATGGGACTTGAATGGCGAGTAGTTTGTAGTTTGTAGTAAGTAGAGTAAAGCCGAGCGAGGCGAGGATTTGTTTGGTTTCATTGTTTGAAATTTCTTTACCCAAGCGATTTGAGATGAATCCGGCCGATGTTTTGATGCTGCGCGGTTTTGGCGTTTTGCCGATATCGTATAATTTCGGATCCCGCCTTCCGCCGGCGATTTGCTCTATTAATTCAACTGTCCGCCCGAGCGCTTGCTCAACGCGCAATGAATCTATGCCTCTTTCAAATCGGTAAGAGCTGTCTGATTTTAAATTTAAGGCCTTGCTTGTCTTGCGTACCGCGGCCGGATCAAATTGCGCCGCTTCCAAAATAATGGTTTTGGTATTATTATCCACGGACGAATCCCTCCCGCCCATAATTCCGGCAATGGCGATAGGTTTCTCCGCATCCGCAATAACCAGCATTTCCTGGGTTAATTCATAGATTTTATTATCAAGCGCAATAATCCTTTCACCGTTTTTTGCCTTACGAACAACTATCTGTTTTGACCTCGCGACTCCCTCACCCTTCCCTCTCCCCAAGGGAGAGGATTGAGGTGGGGGCATCTTGCGTTCATCTGCGCTTAATTTATCAGCGTCAAAAGCGTGCAACGGCTGCCCCAACTCCATCATTACATAATTGGTAATATCAACAATATTATTGATGGGCCTGATACCGACGGACATTAGCCTGTTTTTCATCCATTGCGGCGATTCGCCGACTTTCACATCATACACAATATGAGCGCTGTATTTCGAGCACAACTTTTTATCTTCCACTCGCACTTCCAAATCAATTTTTTCTGCGTCTTTCCGCGTACTTTTCTGCGTCTTTCCGCGTAACGGCCGAGATAGGAGAAAGGGTGGTATTGGAAGAAGACTTTTTTTGAATAAAGCCGACACCTCTCTGGCTAACCCTCTCATTGACAAACAATCGCCGCGATTGGGCGTGATATCCAAATCAAAAACAATTTCATCAAGCCCCAATGTTTTTATCAATGATTCTCCAACTCTCGCGTCTTGGCTTAAAATATAAATTCCGGCCGCATCCTCGGCCAATCCCAATTCTTTGGCGCTGCAAAGCATTCCTTCGGATTCCACATCGCGAATTTTCCGCCTTTCAATCAACATTCCGTTGGGTAATTCCGCGCCGATCAAAGCCACCGGCACTTTTTGGCCAACGGCAATATTGGGAGCGCCGCAAACAATAGTGAGATCTTGTATCTTGGATCTTGTATCTTGGATTTTAAGTTGCGAGTTGCGAGATACAAGTTGCGAGATGCGAACCGTTGCGACTTGGAGTTTATCCGCATTTGGATGTTTTTGGATTTCTAAAATTTGTCCGACCACCACTTTATCAAAACGCGCCAGCTCATCCGGCGTTCGCCTATCAATATGCTCCGCTTCGCTTCCGGACAAAGTCAAACCATCCGCGATTTTTTCCGCGGATATTTTTTTAATATATGTAAAATCCTGAAGCCAAGAAAGAGGAAGTTTCATACTAGAATTGTTTTATAAATCTCAAATCTCCGTTATAGAGCAACCTGATGTCGTCTATTCCGTAATACACCATTACCATCCTATCAATGCCAAAACCAAAGGCAAAGCCGGAATAAATCTTGCTGTCCACGCCCATATTTTTCAAAACTTGCGGATGGATCATTCCGGATCCGGCGCTCTCCAGCCAGCCCGAATGTTTGCACACCGAGCATCCCTTTTGATTGCAAAAAATGCAGGAAATATCAATCTCCATGCCCGGTTCCACAAACGGAAAAAAATGCGGCCGAACGCGCAATTGAATATCCTTGTCATAATACATTCGCGCGAAAAATTCTTTGATCGTACCGATGAGATCGCTTACTTTTATATTTTTGTCAATCACGAAACATTCCAATTGATTAAAAGTGGTCTCATGCGAAGCGTCCGTGGCTTCGTGCCGGAAAACCCGCCCCGGAGAAATAATCCGCACCGGCGGATGGCGATCTTCCATTGCGCGAATCTGCGCGCCGGAAGTCTGCGTCCTTAATAATAACTTTGAACTTTCAACTTTTAACTTTGGACTTATGTAGTATGTATCCTGCATATCTCTGGCCGGATGATCTTTGGGGGTATTCAGAGCGTCAAAATTATAAAATTCATTTTCCACTTCTCTTTCGTCCACCACTTCAAATCCCAAACGGGTAAAAATATCTATGGCCCGATCCATAAATTGGGAAATCGGATGCGCTGATCCGCGATCCGGCTGCGCACCGGGCAAAGAAATATCGAAATTCTTTTCCGACTCTTTTTCCAGCCGATCTTCAATTTCCCGCCGGCGGCGACTCACCAAATCTTCAATGTGCTTTTTCAGCTCCTGAATTTCCGGACCGATTTTTCTTTTTTCCTCATCCGGCAAATCTTTCAATTGCCGCAAAAGCTTCACCACCTCGCCGTCCCCTCTGGCCAGATACCTTTTTTCAACAATAAATAATTCGTCCGCGGTTTTAACGGACCTGATTTCATTTTCAGAATCTTGATTAAGCTTTTTAATGTCGATCATAAGCGAAATGACTTATTCCGCAATATACTTTTCCTTAGAAAGAAAAAACATCTCCATTGCCCCAAACAAAAGCGCCAAGACTATCATATTCCAAAATTTAAAAAGATCCGCGGCCTGCAAAATTAGAGCGATCATCATCACGATCGCGAACCAAATTCCTTGCCGCAAACTGATGGCTAAATGGGAAAATAAAACTTTGTTTTTGAAAAAATACGCGCGCGACCAAAATCCGAGAAGCGAAGCCGTGCCGGCCGCGGCCATAAAAAGGCTGGCGTAAAAAAATATTTTTCCCGCGATTCCCGAAGTTTCCGGATCAATTTTAAAAATCACGAAAAGCCAGGAAACCCAGCCCAAAATCGTCCCTATCCCCATTCCGGTTAAAAATTGCGTAAGAGGCATAGTTATTCGCTCTTATCTTTTTAGTCCTTTTAAATTCTTGTGCTGGCTTACGGTCAGCTCGCTCCATTCTTGATGAATAATATTGGTAAGAATCGCATATTCTTCCTTCTTCGTGATTTCATGCTCGCTCCAATAATCGGTCAATTTATTTCTGGTTTCCTGCCCCATCATTCTTTGTTGAATCCACTTTTGGCTTCGTCCCAGTCGTTTCCAATTTTCCCGCGCGCGATTCAAAGACCGCTCCGGATCGGCTGCTTCCTGAATTCTTTCATAACCAACCTTTGCCAGCCAAAGTTTAAATGGCTCCGCGTTTGGCGAAGGCACTGATTGAATTAAACGCAAAATTGTTTCCACATTGGCCGCATCAGTGAAATAGAATTTTCCATCCGCCGCCTCAAACTTCAGTTGGTGACAATTTGACACCGACTCATTTCCTTCTTTTTTGAGCCTTTCTTTAAGCTTGTTCCAATACTTTCTGGCGATTTGATAGTCCGCTTGCCGGATTAAAGCCTGAATAATATCCGCAACCGAAAAATACCATAATTCTTTTTTCGCATCCCAAATACGGCGGATTTTCTTGCCTTCAAATAAAGCAATTTTATTTTTTCCCATATTATCCTGTGTTTTTTAAAAATTATTTTTCCCGCTTTTATGCCTCAAATCATACCAAAAAATGAGAAATTAGGCAAGGAAAAATGCGCGGCTTCAAACCGCGCAAAAATATATCAATTTTATTAATCTCTAATCCTTAACCTTTAATTTATGTTCTTTATCCTCCGACATTTATGTCGTATATGTGACGATCGTCGGATGTACGACATTTTTTTAATTTCATTAGCATTTACAATTTTAAAATTCGTCGCTTCAACGCGCGATAGCGCATTGCGTGTACAAATTTATTTCTGCCTTATTCCAGCGTTTTAATGCCTACTCAA
>JBBUEG010000051.1:0-8080 GCA_038056985.1 Patescibacteria group bacterium
ATTTGCGATAATTGATCCCGCATGAGGCGCATCAAAGCGATATTTCTGGCATACGGCATGCGCAATGGCCCGACCAGTCCGAGCATTCTTTCAGTGTCTTCATTTCTGAATCTATAACTTCCCAAAATCACGGAGAATTGCCGATCAACCGGATTCTCTTTGCCGATAAACACTTCTATGTCGCTCGTACACAAATTCCGGAGCTGTTCCAGCATTTCGTCCACGCGATCAATAAATCGTCCGGTGGAAATAACTATTTGATTTTCCTCAAACTCCGGCTGTTCAAAAAGATGGGCCAAGCCCGTATAATACACATCATTCGGCTTGAATTCCACCACTGCCAAATCACCGGATTCTTCGGCTAATATTTTCGCCGCTGATTTCAGGAGCCTTTCTCGATCGCTAACCAAGCCTTGATCTTTCCATTGTTCCATAAAATTTTGCACTCTGTACCTTGTGCTTTTCGGCAACGCTTCAAAATCGGGATCGTAATTTTCCGAATAAAATTGATAAGCCGATTCGGTCGGGATCCGGCCGGAAGAAATATGCGGCTTGAGAAGATATCCTTCTTCTTCCAGATAATTCATGTAATTTCGGATAGTGGCCGAACTCACATCCATCTCATACTTTTCCGCCAATTCCAAAGAACCGACCGGCCTTGCCGTCTCAATATATTCCTCAATAATCGCCAATAAAACTTGGGATACCTTGTCTTCCAGCGTCATAATTTGCCATTTAGCACTCTAAAACGCAGAGTGCTAACCGTATTATATCCCAACAAAAAAAGACTTGTCAAGTGCTGTTGCTTTCCAACCGGCAAAACATGTCTCGCCGCAAACAAGGCGCCAAGTCTTTTGATTTGCTATTTCTATTTTTTAATAAGCTTGTTTATGATCTTAATCACTTCATCAAGCGATGTTTGCGCTTTCATCAGATAATCGGTTGCGCCCAAATCCATGGCGCGTTTTTTGTCTTCCACCGAATCAAGATTTGAAAATACGATCACCGGCGTCTTGGAGGTCTTGGAGTTTGCCTGAAAGCGCGTCAACACTTCAAATCCGTTTAATTTAGGCAGTAGTAAATCAAGGAGAATTATGTCAAATTTTTCCTTTTCCGCGAATTCCAGCGCGAGCTCGCCGTTCAAGGCAATGGTCGCCTCAAATCCGGATGCAGAAAATTTCGCCCGCAGAGCATAAATCAGCGCGGACTCGTCTTCAATGATCAGGATTTTTGGTTTGCCTGAAGGCATAATTTTGCAATATTGACGAATTAATTTTTATTGATTCCGTTTTCTTCAAGATGCTTGGTGATGCGGCCAATAATGTCTTCCAAACGCGATTCGGCTTTAACGAAAAAATCCAAGATTCCCAATTTTTCCAGCTCTTCGCGCATTTCTTCGCCCGCCGAATTGGTGACCACCACTACCGGCAATTTATTCATTTCTTTTGATTCCCTTACTCTTTTCAAAAATTCAAAACCACTCATTTTCGGAAGATAAATATCAAGCCAGACAATATCCGGTTTTTCCTCAAGCCGTAAGAGCGCTTCTTCGCCGTCCGTGGCCACCAAACATTCAAAATTAAGCGATTTGAGCTTCATTGATATGGCGTGAACCAATCCTGGCGAATCTTCCACAACTAGTACTTTTATCATATTTTCATTATACAATAATTATAAAAATCGCGCAACTACTTAATTTCTTCTTCTATTTCCAAAAGGCGATTGTATTTGGCCACTCGCTCGCCCCGATTGATTGATCCGGCTTTGATAAATTGCGCTCCGGCTCCCACGGCAAAATCGGCGATAAAATCATCATTAGTCTCACCCGATCGGTGGCACATCACAACCGCGTATTTATTCTGATGCGCCAGCTTGATGGTGTCAATGGTTTCAGAAACGGTGCCGACTTGGTTCGGTTTGATTATCACGGCATTGGCCGCTTTTTCATTGATGCCGCGGATCATCCTTTCGGAATTCGTGGCAAACAAATCATCGGCCACGATATAAGGATGAGGCGACCAGCGCTCGGCCGCTTCTTTGCTTAATTTTTTCCATCCCTCCCAATCATTTTCGTCCAGCCCGTCTTCAATGGATAAAATCGGATATTTTTCAGTCCACATTTCATACAATTGAATCAAAGCGGCAGAATTCAAAAACGAATGATCAAGCTTGAACACATATTCTTTCTTGCTTGGATTATAAATGCTCGGCGCTCCGATATCCAGCGCAATGCTTATATCTTCCCCGGGCCGGTATCCGGCTTTTTTAATCGCCTCAACGATCATATCCAGCGCCTCCATTGTAGACTGAATATCCGGCGCGTATCCGCCTTCAATTCCCACATCTGTGTCATAACCGCGCTCCAACAGCACCAATCCCAGCCAGCGGAATACATCCCAAGAAATCCGCATCATCTCAGCAAAAGAACGCGATGACCTCCCGCTCAATCCTTCTTTTAAGCCGCACGGAACGATCATTATTTCCTGAATATCCAAATTTGTGTCCGCGTGCTTGCCGCCGTTAAAAATATTCAGCATCGGAATCGGCAAATTGAAAGAAGATACCGGCAAATGAAAATGATCTTGAAAATACCAGTATAGAGGCTTTCCTTCGGAGAGCGCTGCGGCCCTAGCACTTGCGAGCGACACGCCGAGCGTGGCATTCGCGCCGATTTTTGATTTATTGGGAGTGCCGTCCAATTCAATCATCATTCTGTCAATCACTTCCTGATTGGTCGCTTCAATTCCTTTTAAGAGTTTGGACAATTTGGTATTGACATTTTGAACGGCTTTTAAGACTCCCAATCCCTTGAATCTCCTGGAGTCGCCGTCGCGCAATTCCAGAGCTTCATAAGTGCCGGTGGTGGCGCCCGAAGGCACGGAGGCTTTCGTCCTTACGCCGTTTTCCAAAACAATATGGACCTCCACAGTCGGATCGCCTCTTGAATCAAGAATTTCCCTGGCCTGCAATGTTCGTATTTTTGATGACATAAGTTTGTGAAAATTTTTAATTTTAAAATTTATTTATAAAGATTCTTTATTCCCGGCAATTCTTTTCCTTCTAAAAATTCCAACATCGCTCCGCCGCCGGTTGAAATAAAAGCGATTTTTGAATCAAGCTTCAGATCCCTTACTGCGTCTATTGTTTCTCCTCCGCCGATTATCGCATTTTTTCCGTTTTTGGCCACGGCCCGGGCCACGGCTTCCGTGCCTTTGCTAAAATCCCGATTTTCGTAAAATCCCATCGGTCCGTTCCAGACTATTTGCTTGGCTTTTAAAATCTCCGCAGCGTAAATCTCCGCCGTCTTCGGCCCTATATCAGTAATGATATCAGAATTGCCGATATTATCAACTTTCTTCACGCTGATGATTTTAGGATTTTCCAAAGAGTCGGCCGCCACCGCGTCAATCGGCAAAAGGAGTTTCGGATGATCCAATGGAATTCGCGAGGCTTGTCCAAAAAAATCTTTTTCAATTTTTGAAGCGCCCACTGAAATTCCGTGGGCCGCGAAAAAAGTATTGGTCAAAGCGCCGCCCAAAATCACTTTATCCGCGATCTCAAGCATCTTATTGACCAAGCCCAGCTTGGTGGAAATCTTTGCGCCGCCCAAAATCGCCACAAACGGCCTCTTAGGCTTTTCAATAATACTTGACAAGACTGTCACTTCCTTTTCCAAAAGCGGTCCGGCCATACTCGGTAAAAAATGCGCGATTCCTTCGGTGGATGCGTCATCGCGGTGCGCCGTGGCAAAAGCATCCATTACGAAATAATCTCCCAATCCCGCCAAGTACTTTGAGAATTCCGGATCATCCGCTTCTTCTTCCGAGAAAAATCTTATATTTTCAATCATCGCGATCTTTCCGGCGGGAAGCTTGTCAATCCGCTCTTTGATTTCCATCTCGAAAACATCGTAAATAAAATCTATTTTTTCTTTTAAAATTTTTTCCAGACGCCTGGCAATCGGATATAAGCTCAAGAAATGATCGTGGCTTGATTCAGGCCTGCCCAAATGCGAAATTAAGATGATTTTGGCTTTTTGCTTCTTAAACCAACGAATAGTCGGCACGGCGGCCAAAATCCGCTCATCGTCCAAAATCTCCACTTTCCCTTCTTTAATCTTTATTGGAACATTAAAATCTTCCCGAATAATCACCTTTTTTCCTGACCAATTTTTTATGCGATTGACGGTTTTCAACATCTTCATTATTGTATTATATCACAATTTTCCCAAACAACAAAGCTCTTCAGTCGCGAGATAAACAATTTCGGAAAATGCGCCCCGTTTCGGCATTAATGGGCGCAGTGTTGTTATTCCCACGATCGTTGGAATAACGACATATTTGCTTTTTGCGGTCAGCGATCTTTCACGCCAGTAAAACTGGCGCGCCGCCTATTTTTTGTTGTTTGTATTTTTGAATTGATCTGGCTTGATATAAAATAAATGATCTAGAAATCGGATCACTCTGGAGCTTTTTTCGACTCTAAAATTTTGATTCTTTAACTCTTTGTACAACTCTACCTTGAAGTCGTTTAAGGATTTTCTCAGCATATTCAGTAAATCATCACCATTAAGGAATAACTGATTGCCTTGGATTGTTATTTTATCACCCCAAAATCCTTGATGGTCTAATTCGTTCCGAAGTTCGTATATTGCCTTTTGTTTATCAGAGGCAACACCGGTATTTTTTAGAAAATTTTTATATCCTTCAGTTACAGTAGCCATTTCCCATTTGTCATTTTCGCTATGGTGACAATTATTTTTCTTTGGCCTGCTACCGCCAGCACGACACTTATATGAAATGCCGCTAAAGCAAATTGGGCAACTTTGTTTGTTTTTGTGGCATTTCACTTTTTCATCTTTGTTAGGAACTACGCCTTTATAAAACTGTGCATAATGGTCAAAGGAATTCAAGATACCTAGAGCTGATAGGAATACATCATTTTTGGCTACTTGATTCTCGATTGTTGTTAGACGATTTTCAAAATTGGAGAAGACATCACAAACGAATTGGCATATTTTCGCCTTGTCAAGTAATTTATACAAATCATTCAAATCGCTAATTGTAAATTTTTTACTTGTCACAATTTTCAACAATTCTAATTTCTTTTTCATTTAGATTATATAATTTATAAATCTGTTTATCAACTTCTTGGTCAAGTTTTTCTATTTCACGCTTTAACGAATTATGTTTGTCGGTGTTAGCGGAAGTTGCCTGTAATTCTTTGTTAAGATCAAGCATTGTTTGAGCTTTTTTGGCGATTTTCTCTTGCTCGGCTGGGCTTGCGCTAGGTATTGGGAAAATCGCCAATTCTTTTACCTTAAATTGCGGAAAGATTTTGCGTTGGAATTTATCAAAAGTATTCACAAACCAAAAAGTTGTGATTTTAGAGTTAAGAACAGCCAAAGTAAAAAGCGGGTCAATGCCGTTGAAGTCATAAATAATCATGCTGTTTATATCATTCAGCAAGTATTCTTTTGTAAAAACTGCATTGATTGAATGAGGAGGTGGCGAGGGTATTTGTCTTACCAAAATCCTCGGACTTGTAAATAATTTTTCATCTCGTGGCGCGGCTAAGCATTCGCCATATTTCAACCACAGGCCACCCCAGTTTATTCCATATCTCTTAACATCTTTGCCCTCAAGATATTTTCCGTAGTCATTACTTTCTTTTGACTTGCTGTGATAAACACGATTATTTTTCATTGTGTCAGTTTGTGCCGGTTTTCCTTTGCCAGTTTCGTATGCTTTCAGCCCAGCTTTAACAATAGAAAAAGAATCAAGAGTTTTTGAATTTTCGCTGATTTTATCCAATATCGCCGATTTGTCTTTGCTTTTCGCTAAGGCAATATTGATGATGAAGTTATTTTTCTTGAATTGCGAAACTGGAAAATCGCCGACAATCGCAAGTTGTCCGTCTCTAAATTCACCAAGTTTTACATTGCTTGATTTGCCTTTTTTGAAAATAAGCAAACAAGTATCAACATTCGCCTCGCCAAAAACTTTGTCAAAAATATTTATAATTTGAAGATCGCTTGTTTCTTCAAGTAAAAATTTTCTAAGGGGCGCAAAAGTATCAATCGTCAGCCAAGTGTTAGGAATGATAAAACCAAAATAGCCGCCTTTTTTGAGCAGGCGAAAGGCTCGGTCAATAAACAAAAGATAAGTGTTTAACTGGTAGCTTGCGAGCGGAAAATTTTCGTAATAATACTGCTTTGTTTTTTCGTCAAAATGTCCGCCTCGGGCGAAAACATAGGGCGGATTGCCAATAATCACATCGAAACCGCCTTGCTCGTAAGCATCTTTGAACTCGTCCTCAAAATTAAAAGCTCTTTGTTCACGAAAATCAGGGCCAAAATATTTTTCTAATTTTTCGGCTTCGCCTGAAACGAGGGAATTGCCAGAGGTTAAATTATGCTGAAGCGTTGGCAGTTTTGCTTTTTGAGACAAAACTTTCAGCAAAAGATTAAGCTGGGCTATTTCTACGGCTTGCGCGTCCAGATCCACTCCATAAATATTGTCTTTGAGAATGTTAAACTTGGCAAAAAGCGCGGCTTGCTGATTTTGTTTTATCAAATATTCTAAAATTTTGTCATAGGCGGCAATAAGAAACGAACCCGAGCCGCAGGCTGGATCAAGAACTTTAATTTTGGAAACATCCTTTGGTTTTGTCTTTTTTAAAACCTCGCCAAGAGTTTCTTTAACAATAAATTCAACAATGTATTTCGGCGTATAATAAATGCCTTGCGATTTTCTTTTTGATTTTTGCTTTTCTTCGGGTTTGCGCCCCTGAACGAAACTTAAATATTGCTCATACATTCCACCCAAAACATCGGCCGAAATAATGGAAAAATCATAGCGATAGCCGTCTTTTGTTTCATAGAGTCCTCTTAATACTTCGTCCATTGCATCGTCGTTCGCTTTCCATTCTTCGCAATAATGGGGCGCGAAAAGTTTGGAATTAAACCCATCATCAAAGACGCGAAATACTTTTGTTAATTGTTGATATTTATTTGCTTTTCCGCTCCGCAAAATTTCAAGTAAAACATTTGGCGCAATTTTCCTGTCTTCGGCGGTGCGAATGAAAATAAGGCGATCAAGGATTCTTTGCGCCCCTTCGTCCAGCTCTTCATCGGTCAAATTGTTATGCTTTTTAAAATCTTTGGCGAGTATAACGCGCCAAGACATTAAATCTTCAAAAAGTTTAACACCCACTTGCTTTCTCTGTGTAAGTTTTCCCCATTTTTGAGCTTCTTTGTCTAAAAATTTTTGTTCAAAACTTTCTTTTGATAAAAGCCAAAGCTGATCAAAGCGATTTATGAAATCTTGGGCTTTAAGCTCAATAAAAAGATTCTGAGAAATGCTTTTTGGCGGAATTTCGGCATTGAAAATTTTTATGCTTTCAAAATCGGTCAAAACCGCCCAAGTAACGCTCTTATTCCAGCTGTAATTTATCGCTTGCTGGGCCCATTTCCATTCGTCCAAATCAACTTTCATTGCTTTGGCTTCCAAAAAGAAAACTGGAATATTGCCAAAACGGAAAGCCAAATCAACTCTGCCGCCGGAAACATTTTCTTCGGTGGTAACTTCGTTGTCGGTCGCAAGATTTCTCATATCCCAGCCCAAGAATTCAAAAAGAGGCTCGATAAATTCGTTTCTTGTCTGAGCTTCGTTATAGGATCTTATCTTTCCCGCTTCAGCGACACGCTGGTATTTTTCAACGAGCTTTTGAATTTGCTGTTTGGCTTCTTGCTTATTCATAAAATGATCAATTCAATCAAAAACGACTTTTTGAACTTTAATGTTTTCCCTTAGCCAAGCTTTGCCGAAGTCGGCGAATTTTTCCGGATCGTCGGAAACGAAAAATTGAGACTGCTTATTTTTTGACAATTTTGCGTCCAACTGCGGATTTTTTTTAATATAATTACCTATTTGCCGGACCGCGATTTCCGCCGGATCAATAAGTTTGATATTTTTTCCAACCGCGTCTTGAATCCGGTTTCTTAAAAGCGGGTAATGAGTGCAGGCCAACACCAGCGTATCTATGTTTTTTAATTTTAAATCTCGTAAATAATACCTGA
>JBBUEG010000052.1:0-2388 GCA_038056985.1 Patescibacteria group bacterium
GAAGCATTATCCGCTCTTTTGTTTTGGGAGTCATCGCGTGGAAAGCGCAAGGCGCCTATACCGTGATAGCGGAAAAATTCAATAAGTTGGAAGATTTGGTTATTGTGGCGGTAGTCGCGATTGCTTTGGCCGGCATAGGGTGGTTTATTTGGAGAAAAAAGAAAAATCAACCTCAAATTGGAATATGAATCAACAATGGCACGCTATGCCGTTTGGCGAAGTTTTGCGGCTTTTGAAATCGCGCAAAGAAGGTTTGTTTGGCCAGGACATTGAAACGCGGCATAAAGAGCATGGATTAAATATCATTCCGGAAAAAGAGCGCAAATCTCTTTTGGTTTTTTTTGTTTCCCAATTCAATAATATTTTAATGTACATATTGCTCGCTGCCGCCGCAATTTCTTTTTTCTTGAAAGATTTTGTAGAAGCGGCGGTGATTATGGTAGCGGCGATTTTGAATATTATCGTGGGATTTGTTCAGGAATATAAAGCGGAAAACGCGCTTTATGCGTTGAGGTCTGTTTTGAAATCAACTTGCCGCGTGCGGCGAGGCGGCGTTTACAAAGAAATTGACGCGAAAGAATTAACCATAGGCGATATTGTGGCTCTGAGGCTCGGGGACCGCATTCCGGCGGACGGCCGGATCATCCGAGCTGATGATCTGGAAATAAACGAATCTTCGCTCACGGGCGAGTCAATGCCGGTAGTCAAATCAATAGAGCCGGTAGAGCGCGGGAAAACAGTGCCGGACAGGACCAATATGGCGTATAAAAGCGCCGTTGTCTCTCGCGGCAACGGAGAATTCATAGTCACGGCCATCGGGCTTGAAACTGAAATAGGTAAAATCGCCAAACAAATTTCCAATCATACGGACGAAGCCACGCCTTTGCAAAAAGTATTGGTCCGTTTTTCTAAAGGGATGGGCATATTGGTGCTGGTTTTGGCTCTTTTGATTTTTGTTTTTGGCGTGATTACGGGGCGGGAAGTATTTGATATGTTTCAGGTTGCGGTAGCACTGGCCGTGGCGGCCATTCCCGAGGGGCTCGTCATAGCCGTGACCGCCGTATTGGCTATCGGAATGCAGAGGCTTCTTCATTATCACGGGTTGGTAAGAAATCTTTTAGCCGCCGAGACTTTGGGCAGCACCACCGTGATTTGCGTTGATAAGACCGGCACTATTACCGAGGGGGAAATGAGATTGGTGCGCGTGATCGTGCCGGACATCAAGGGGTCGGCTCATCATCATTTTAAGGATTTGAAAGAGACGCAAGTTCGGCACAATGAACAAATATTTGAAATTTTGCGCGCTTCCGTGCTTCTTTCCGATGCCACTATTGAAAAAATAGAAGAAGGCGGGCGCAAAATTTGGAAAGCTTTTGGCAATCCTACGGAAAAAGCGACTGTTTTGGCAGGCGAAGCCTTGGGGATTAATAAAAATGAGATGGAAAAGGAATTTCCCCGGGTGGATATTCTTCCTTTTAATTCGCGATCCAAATATACCGCGATTATCAGCCGGACAAATACCAATGAAAATACTCTTTTTTGCATGGGCGCGCCGGAAATAATCCTCTCTCTTTGCTCCGAAGTCCGCCGCGATATGAAGGATTACCCGTTGAGCAGCGCCGAAAACAAAAAATTTGAAAAAGAATTTGAATCGCTTATTCAGAGCGGACTGCGCATGACCGCCATAGCGATCAAGGATCTTTCAAAAGATGAAAATCAATTTGAAGGCCGCGAAACAAACTTGATGCATAATTTGACATTTATCGGATTTTTGGCTTTTCGCGATCCGGTGCGCAGCCAAGTCAAAGACGCGATGCAATTGTGCCAAGCGGCCGGCATCAGGGTGATAATGATTACGGGCGATCATCGTTTGACCGCCAAAGCCATAGCGGGCGAAGTGGGACTCAATGTTTCGGACAAAGAAATTATCCAAGGAAGCGAATTGCCGGAAATGTCCGATGAAGAATTGCGCAAGCGCGTCAATTCAGCCGCAGTTTTTGCGCGCACCCTGCCGATGGATAAGTTGCGCATTGTCAATGCTCTGAAAGCCAATGGAGAAGTGGTGGCAATGACCGGAGACGGCGTCAATGACGCGCCGGCTTTGATGAAAGCCGATATTGGCGTGGCGCTGGGTAGCGGTACGGACGCGGCCAAGGACAGCGCGGATCTGGTGCTTTTGGATAATAATTTTTCCACCATTGTCCGGGCCGTGGAGCAGGGAAGAGTGATTTTTGACAATATCAGGAAAATCACTTTATATCTTCTTTCCGATTGCTTTGCCCAAGCGGGCATAATTGCCGCGGCCTTGCTTTACGGACTGCCTTTGCCTATGACTGCCGTGCAAATTCTTTGGATTAATTTGGTGACGGACAGCCTGCCGGCCATTGC
>JBBUEG010000052.1:2488-4757 GCA_038056985.1 Patescibacteria group bacterium
TTGAGCGTGCGGACTTTGCGGCACACGATTTTATCTCCGCAGATTTTCCGTAATCCTTATCTCATTCTGTCCGTAATTATCGGATTTTTTCTTTTGATTTTGCCGATTTATGTTCCGTTTTTGCAAAGATTCTTCGGCACAGTCGCGCTCAATGCCGCCGATTGGACGATTCTTATCGGTATAAGTACTACCGCGATAATCGCTGTGGAAATTACCAAGCTGCTTTTCCGATGGAGGATGTTTATGTTCAATCATGAGAACGGCAAGAAATAGTTGCGTTTTTCGGGGATTTTTGGTATGGTATTGATGAAGATTTAAGATGTACGATTTATGATTAAGAAGATCGCGATTGGATTCGTAAATCTTAAATCATAATTCATAAATCAAATTAAGATACATTAATTATGTCATTCGTTTTAGTAGGTGATTTATTTAATCACATTGACAAAGAAGTTCGCGTCCGCGGCTGGGCGCATAAAATCCGCAAATTGGGCGGAATGAATTTTTTGATGCTGCGCGATCGGACTGGGGTCGTGCAAGCGGCCATTGAAGGGGATGTGGCCGAAAAGCTCAAAGGGATCGGTCTTGAGTCCGTCTTGAGCATTGTGGGAATGGTAGTCAAGGAAGATCGCGCGCCCGGAGGCGTTGAGATAAAAGCGGCGGATATAGAAATCATTTCAAAAGTATCGGATGAGATTCCTTTGGAAATAAATAAAAAAGACTTGCCGGCCAATATTGACACTATTTTGGAATATCGGCCGATCGCTTTGCGCCACCCGAAAGAGCAGGCAATATTCAGGGTGCAGGCGGAAATAGCCAAATGTTTTGCCGATTTTTTCAAGAACGAAGGTTTTACGCAAATTTTCACGCCAAAAATAGTATCGGCCGGAGCCGAAGGGGGAGCCGGACTTTTCAAGGTGGATTATTTTGAGCGCAAAGCTTTTTTAGGCCAAAGTCCGCAATTGTACAAGCAAATAATGGTGGGAGTTTTTGAGCGCGTTTTTGAAATCGGCCATGTGTATCGCGCCGAAGAGCATAATACCTCCAGGCACCTCAATGAAGTGGTTCAACTTGATATTGAAATGGGATTCATTGACAGCCAAAATGATGTGATGGATATGCAGGAGAAATTTTTAAAATATCTGTCCATCCGCTTGAAGGAAAATAATGCCAAAGATTTTGAAATTTCAGGCGCGGCCATTCCCGGAATTTCCGCAATTCCCAAAATGACTCTGGAAGAAGCGCAGGCAATCATTGAGAAAGAATACAAAAAAGAATGCAAGGGTTTGCCCGATCTTGATCCGGAACATGAGAAAATGATTTGCGAATATGTGAAGAAAAAAGAGGGGAGCGATTATGTTTTCGTGACTCATTTTCCGGCCAAGAAAAAACCTTTCTATATTATGGATGATGTGGAAAATCAGGGCAAGTCATTAAGTTTTGATTTGCTTTTTCGCGGTATTGAGATCTCCAGCGGCGGCCAGCGCAATCATAATTACGAAGTGCAGGCGGAAAAATTCAAAAAAATGGGCTATGATCCGGAAAGCTTCAAAGATTATCTTTCCATTTTCAAATACGGAATGCCGCCCCACGGCGGCTGGTCTATCGGTCTTGAGCGCATTACAATGAAAATGCTTAATCTTTCCAATGTGCGCGAAGCGTCATTATTTCCGAGAGATCGGCACAGACTCACGCCGTAACGCGTATTTAGTATTCCGTATCAAGTATTACGGATTGATGCGATCTGTAGCAAGCAATCTAATTATTTTTTTATCTTAATATATTATACTTAATACGATTATGATTCCCAAAAAACTTGCATCGTTTCTGGAAAAATCAAACATTAAAATAAAACTGGTGGCACATAAGACCGTATACACGGCTTTTGATTTGGCCAATACTTTAAAAATAAAATTAAATCAAATTGCCAAGACCGTGGTGGTGAAAGTTGATCCGGCCATTGAGGAAAACGGCGTTAAGCATAAGCATATCTTGGCTGTTTTGAGCGCGCATCAAATGCTGGATTTGGGAAAATTAAAAAAGATTTTAAAGGTTAAGAAGATTGACTTAGACCGCGAAAATATGATGGCCAAATTATTTAAAATCAAGCCGGGCGCCATCACGCCCTTTTCCGCCTTTCATAAAGTTCCGGTATTGATTGACAAGAGTTTATTAAAGGCAAAAGATCTTCTCGTCGGTTCTGGCTCATTTACTGATTCAGTAAAAGTAAACGCCAAAGATTTGATCAAAGCCGGAGGAAAAGCGGTTT
>JBBUEG010000053.1:0-1757 GCA_038056985.1 Patescibacteria group bacterium
CGCCATTTGCGCCGGGAAGTGAAAGAACTGTATTTTTCAGTGGCGATTTTGGATTTGGCCGTCAATATGGTGGCGCTTTTTGAACCGATCTATCTTTGGCAAAAAGCCGATTTTTCTTTGGTACACATTCTTTTGTTTTATTTGGGGGTTTACGGAGTATATTTTTTTATTTTGCCCTTGGGCGCCAAGATCGCGCGCGGCTACGGATTTGAGCATAGCATTCTTTACAGCTCCCCGTTTTTGATTCTGTATTATTTGGCTTTGTTCGCCATACCTTTTTCCCCGTGGTTTATCGGCGCGGCGATTATCGCTTTTGCCATTCAAAAGACGCTGTATTGGCCGGGTTATCACGCCGATTTTGCCGTATACAGCAATGACGGCGATCGCGGGCGGGAAATCAGCAATCTTGCGATGGTGATGTCTTTTACCGCGGTTGCCGGACCGTTTATCGGAGGCATTTTGGTCCATTTTTTCGGATTTCCTGTTTTATTTATGATCGCCGCGGTCGCGATTTTGGCTTCCAATGTGCCGCTTTTATCAACCAAGGAAATTTTCGGCCCGGCCAAAAATTTTTCTTATCTCGGCGCTTACCGCCGGCTGGCCAATCGGGAAAATTTGCGCAAATTTTTGGCTTATTTGGGGTACGGAGAGGAATTGATTTTTATGGTAGTCTGGCCTGTTTTCATTTTTACGATTGTGAAAAATAATCTGTCAGTCGGCTCGCTGGTGGCCGGCGCCACTTTGCTGATGATGGCAATTCTTCTTTATGTCGGAAAATTGACCGATAACGGAAATAAAAGATCAGTGATGAAAGGAGGAGTGATCGTGTCCGTGGTTTCTTGGATTATGAGAATATTTATGGCCACGCCTTTTGGCGTTTTTGCCGCTGAGACCATCACCAGAATCGGCCGCACCGCAACGCAGGTTCCTTTGACAACGCTTACTTACGATCGGGCGCGCAAAGGAAGCGTTATGGAGACGGTGATTCAATTTGAAATGTCGCTGATTGCCGGAAAAATTTTGGCCGCCGGAATTCTTTTGCTTATTTTCACGGCTGTTCCGCAAGAATGGTTTTGGAACATCGCTTTCGGGTTAGCGGGGATAATGTCATTGCTTTATGGAATATTGTAGCGGTGAGTATTAAGAATTAAGTATCAAGTATTAAGTTTTGTGGATTTAACCGATATCGCCGCCATCAAATCTCTTTGCAAACAATACGGCCTTTATCCTTCGCGCGAGCGCGGACAGAATTTTTTAATCAGCCGCGATGTTTTGGACGATATGATCGCGGCGGCCGGTTTGAAAAAAGACGATATTGTTCTGGAAGTCGGCCCGGGCTTCGGCGTACTTACTTTAGAGCTGGCCCAAAGAGTGAAAAAAGTTATTGCCGTGGAGCAAGATGAAATTCTCATCAAAGCGCTTCAGGAAAATTTGGATAAAGAAAATATAAAAAATGTTGAAATTATTGAGGGAAACATTATTCAAGTTAAAAGTGAAAAGTTAAAAGTGAAAAGTTATCGTATTGTTTCCAATCTCCCTTACCAAATCACCTCCCGTTTTTTACGCGTTTTTTTATCTGACGAAGGCGCGGAAACAGAAAATAAACCGCAAGATATGACGATTATGGTGCAGAAAGAAGTGGCGGAAAGAATTTGCGCCAAGCCGGGCGCTATGAGCTTGCTTGCCGTTTCAGTTCAATTTTACGGCCGGCCGGAAATTGTCCGCAATGTTTCCAAAGATTGTTTTTGGCCCGAGCC
>JBBUEG010000054.1:0-2766 GCA_038056985.1 Patescibacteria group bacterium
GGCCGGCTGTCAATTTCGTGGAGGACTCCGGCCGCATCGCGCAATTCCATGGTCGCGAAATAAGTGCCATCTTTAAAATCGCGGATAATGGCGCGATTAATTTCTCCGCCGAGCCTTCTTACAGCCGCTAGTGCCGTATCGGCCGTGAGCGGTCGCGGCGTCTTGGTTTGATTCAAGGCCGCTTCAATGGAAGCGCCTTCTAAAAGGCCGACGGACATTGCCAAATCTTTCCCCTTGCCGGACAAAATCATTACCCAATTTTCACCGGACAAATCAATGAATAATCGTTCAATTGTAAGCTCTATGAGTTTCATAAATTTTTTGCGTTTTTAATCATAAAATCGTACATTATTTGAAAAACTTCTTGGCGCGGCTTGTCTATTACCAAATTATGGTGCGAATTGCCTATCCATTTCAATATTTTAATTTTTGAACCGATGTTTTCAAATATGTATTTCGCGCTTTTCGGATTGACCGCGCTATCGTGCGCCGAATGAAGTATCATTGTCGGGATATCGACCAAGGGAAGCTCTTTCTTGGTGCGGCGATCAATGTATCTGAACATCTCCGCCACGTTTTTTAGCGGCACCACCGGATAAGCCTTGCGCCTATCCATTGCCGATTTTTCAAAAAAATGCTTGGGATTGATCCGCTTCGTGTAGCAAGTCTTGAAATGCCTCAATATCGGAATGAATAATTTGCCCCAAAAATGATGATAAAAATATATCACCGTACCCAAAAGAAATAATCCTCGTATGTTATTATTTTTCCCGGCAATGCGAATGGCCAGATTTCCGCCAAAGGAAATTCCCCCCAAGAAAATATTTTCCGCTTGTCCTGAAAATTCGTCCAGCTCTTTTTCCATTTGCCTCACCCAGTCTTCCGGCGAACGAGTGATCATATCTTCGGGTGTTGTGCCATGCCCCAAGAGCATCGGTATTTTTACGGCCACGCCTTTATTTTTAAAAAATTCATCCAAATCTTTAAACTCCTCGTTTGATCCGGAAAATCCGTGGATCATGAATAAGCCGTATTTCTTTTTTGAACCTCCTTCCATAATGCGATCAATGGGCTTTCCCATTGCTGTTTTTCACCTGGCGATTTATGAAATTTATAATTTCTTCAAAAATTTTTTCTTTTTCCGAGCCGGTAGCAAGAGAGTGTTCTCCCTTATCCACCCAAATCAATTCTTTTTTATCCGTGTTTATATTATTAAAAATGTATTGAGCGCTTCTCGGATGGACGATTGGATCTTTTTTACCCTGAATGACCATGACCGGGACTTTAATTTGCGATATTGCGTCTCGAAGATCGCCGTTGGTAAACTCGTAAGCCTCTTTTATGATCCTCACCGGCACTTTTTCATAGCTTTTATACCCGCTATCTTTTTTAACATAATATTCCATAAAACGGCCGGCGGTTTTAAATACCATATTCCAAATTCTGTGCCGGCGGTAAAAAATCGGCGTTGACATAGTGACAATCCCGGCTACCGAATTGGACAGCGATGCCACCATCCCCAAACCTCCGCCCAAGGAGTCCCCTACAATATACACCTTTTCGCAAATCGCTTTCAAGCGCGTAATTGACGCATTCACCTCTTCCAGCCAGTGGGAATAATGCGTTTCCATAAGATTGGCCGGATCTGTTCCGTGGCCCGAGAGGCAGGGAGCCAGCACGGTAAAATTAGCGCGTTCCAAAGATTTGGCCAAAAATTCCAGTTTGTAGGGCGTACTGCTTAGACTATGAACAAGCAAAACGCCTATCCGATTCCCCGGATAATAAATTTCGCCACAAATCTGTTTATATTTGTGAATTTCTTCTGACATAACAAAATCAAAAAGTATTCATTGAATTTGCAGTCTAACACAATTTAAATATTTTGTCAACCCTGGCGCCTTTTTTAAAAAGTACTCAAAAAATTTTCCATTCGTTTGAGAATTTCTTTATGAATATTTTCTATCGGAGCTGATCCGTCTATTGTCTCAACCGGCCATTTTGACTTTTCAAAAAACTCGCGAAAGCCTTTTTGAACTTTTTTATGAAATTCCATACTTTCCGCGTCAATGCGCGAAAGAGTTTGTTTTTCTTTTCTCCTTATGCCGATTTCCGGATCTATATCAATGTAAATGGTCAGATCAGGAATTAAAGATCGGGAAGCAAAGTCATTATTTGATTTTATAAAATCAAAATCCGCCGCTTGCCGGGCATAAAATTGATATGCGAAAGTAGAAGCCGCGAAACGGTCGCATAACACGATATATCCCGCCTCCAGCGCCGGAATAATCGTTTTTGAAATATGTTGGGCGCGGTCGGCTAAAAACAAAAAAAGTTCGGCTCGGTCGTCTAAAATATCTTTATGTGCCGTATCCAAAAGCAGAGCGCGGATCTCGCGGCAAATGCTTTTGTCACCGCCCGGCTCTTTGGTTAAAAAAATTTTGCTTCCCTGTTTTTCCAAGACCTGAGAAAGAAGCTGGATTTGAGTGGTTTTCCCACTCCCCTCCCCGCCTTCAAAAGTAATAAATTTTCCCATCATAAGTGTTTATCCAATATTTCGTTTACAAGCGCGTCCGCTTCTTTGTTTTTCTCCCGTGGAATATGATGAAATTTTATGCGCTTGAACTTTTTTGATAGATTCCACGCCTTTATAAAAATAGCGGCCAAGTCTTTGTTTTTCACTTTATACTCAAGTTTCAGCTGCTTGACCACGAGCTCGCTGTCTAAAAAGCAATCAAGCTCTGTTATTTTCAAATTATACGCTTTTTC
>JBBUEG010000054.1:2866-9337 GCA_038056985.1 Patescibacteria group bacterium
TCCACCAGTTCGATTTGTATCTCTTTGTTCCCGTTCCATTCATTCTCGCTTAATTCGTATACTATATCTAATTTGGAATTCGCCTCAAACGGCAGATGGCCGTTAGTATTCCATCCAAAACCCATTGCCTTCCAGACCTTTCCCCGGCTATCACGGAAATACGAGCGCAAATGCTTTTTTGTTTGTCCGATGGGCTCAACGCTCACCACTTCAATATTTTTGGCGAAGAATTTCGGCTTGCTGTTGCCCGATCCGAATGGCTCAAATTGCGAAAGCTCGCCGACCAACGGCTCGGAAATATGCTCCAGCGGAAGATGCGCGTCTATGGATAATTTCGGAGAGAGCTCCAATTCGCCGATAAATTCTTGCGCGATTTGATTGATTTGTTTCTTGAATTCATCCACCGCCGATTCATTGATCAATGAAAAACCACACGCCATTTTGTGCCCTCCGAATTTAGTCAATAATCCGCCTTCCGCGGCTTTTTGCATTACTTCCATAATATTCAATTCATCAATGCTGCGGCCCGAGCCGGTCAATTTCACGCCGTTTGATCCGATAATGAAAGTCGGGAGATAAAATTCATCCTTTAATTTTCCGGCCACCAGTCCGACAATCCCCGCCGGCCAATCCGCGCCATAGGCGACACATGCAAAATTTCCGCCATTTTCCGATAATTGCCGGCGCGCCTGATTCATTATTTGTTCTACCAATTTCTGGCGATTGATATTGGCTTGATTTAATTGCAATGATAATTCAATCGCCTTGGCATCGCTCTCCGTATTCAAAAGCCCGAATGCCAAATCGGCGTGCTCCATCCGGCCCGCGGCATTGATGCGTGGCCCGATGCAAAATCCGACTTTTTCCGTATCAACCGCCGCCGGATTCACCCGTGCTATTTCCATTAGTCGGCGAAGCCCAGGATTTCGCGTTTTTGAGAGCACCAATAAACCATATTTCACCAAAACGCGATTTTCGCCGACAAGCGGCATACTGTCGCAAATGGTGGAGATCGCCGCCAAATCCAAAAGCCATTTTTCCCAACCTTCAAAAAGACCCTTGGCTTGCGCGATTTTTTTCGCTTGCTCATTTTTAAAAAACGCTTGGATGAATTTGAAAACCACTCCGCCGCTTGACAGATCTTTGAAAGGATAAGCTTCCTCCGGAAGCTTTGGATTGATGATGGCATAAGCCGCCGGAATTTTTTCAGGCGGCAAATGATGATCAAAAATTATGACATCCATTCCGCTTTTGTTTGCAAGGTCAATCTCATCAAAATTGGAAATCCCGCAATCGCTGGAAATTAGCAAAGTAAATCCTTTATCAGCGAATCGCTTTATGACCTCTTTATTCATCCCGTACCCTTCGTTTTCCCGATGCGGCAAATACACCTCAACCGGTAATCCGAGAGCGGTGAGCAATTTATTAAGCATCGTGGATGAAGTCACTCCGTCAACATCATAATCGCCGTAAATCAGCACTTTCTCATTTTTCGCCGCGGCACTCAATACGCGCTCCACCGCTTTTTTCATATCGCGGAACAAATACGGATCATGCAAATCGCGCTCAAAATTCGGCGAAAAAAAACATTCTTCAGATTTGTCCGGCACTCCCCGATCTCGCAATAAATAAGCGATCAAAAGATCCCCGGATAAAAGCTCTTTATTTTTCAAAACCCATTGTTTTTTTTGTTTTAACATAGCCGAATCAGTATATCATATTGACAAAAAAAGCAAAGAGGCGTAAATTGAAAACACCATAGTAGTTGTGTTCTTTTGTTAACCCCAAACAAGCCCGCTTACGCTAAAAGCTTCAGCGAGGCAAAGGAGGTGCACAATGTCAGGACAGGCGCAGAAAAACAAAACCGCAACAGAAAAGAATAATGAACAGAAACCGACAGAAGCCAGCAAGGAAGTCATTGATAAAGGCAAAAAGGACGTTAAAGACGCCAAAGATCTGATAGACAAGATTGACGACATCCTTGAAGAAAACGCCGAAGAGTTTGTAGAAAACTATGTACAAAAAGGCGGAGAGTAATACCCTCCGCGCCTCCAAAACATAAAGACCCTCTGATTTTTAGAGGGTCTTATTTTTTATAGTTTACAAAACGGCTGCGAGGACAAAAAGTCCGGCAATAACCACCATTGAAAAGGATAAAAGAGATGCTGCAGACATAATTTTATTTTAATTTATTTAGATTTTATTTAAGGAAATATTTGCTTATTTTCGTCATCGTACACGAAAATCGCTTGAGTGGGGCAGGATTTGGCCGATTCAAGCAATATATCGCCGGCCACTTTTTCCCATTCTTTTTTGAGAACCGCTTTATTTTCGCTATCCAGCTCAAAAGCGTCTGGAGCGACGGCGATGCAATTAGCGGCACCTATGCATAAATCTCGTTTTACCTCTATTTTCATATATATAATTTTATTTTCTAATAGTCAATATTATACGCCAATTGCTGAATTTTGGCAATACCGGGAAAATCAAGGCGCCGCATTGGCATTAACCGAACTTTTAATTGACGCTTTATTTAAAAATGTTAGTCCGTGTCCGAATTCTTGGCGGTATTTATAATCCACAAGACCTGCCAAAACCTTTCCCCACGGCCGATCCAAATCGCGTACGGCCGTATAGCGGAGCCAATATCCGGGAACAATTCCGGGATCAAGGGCATTCAGCTCATTGGAATTCTGATTTCCTCCGTTCCAATAAACATGCTCTCCATCCAGCGGCGCTTCATCAAAATTATAAGCGCCTCTCATACCGTGGACAAAATACATCGGTTTTCCGTCCGCGTCAAATTCAATTCCAAAAAGCTCATCAGCATTGATGCGCCACACATGATTGGCCATAGCCGGAGAAAACGGCTCATCGGGCCAGCCTTTTTTGCTTGCTCCCAAATCGGCCACGCTATTGACTGTGTTGGTCACAAAACGCGCGCCGGACTGGGTCATTTTTTCGGTCGGCTTTATGACCATATCGGCTATCTGCGCCGGCAATAAATTCAAAAGATACAATATTACGCCCACGCAAGCGATGAGTATGAGAATTAATGTAATGATTAATCCCAAATGACGCTCTCTTGGTTGTTGAATTTCTCCCTCCGTCATATTAAAAAAATAATTTAATTATAATGCGCTAATGTATTATATTATTTTTCCTCGCGGGTTTCAAAGTATTTTTTCGCTTCTTCAAGCTGTTCCGGATTTTGTTTAATTTCAGGATAATCTTCAAGGTAATGATCCAAGTCGACATATCCGGTACGCGGATCGCTTACCAATTCTTGAAAAGCGTTTTCCTCTTGTATTTTTTTATCAGCATTTGCATCGAAATCCTTCATTATTTTTTCATTATTCGGGGCGACATATTGTTTGTACCCAGCAGTTCCAGCTGCCAATGTGCCTATCAAAGCGCCGCCAATCGCGACTTTTTCCGCTATTTTTCTAAGCCGCGCTCGTTTTTCTTCTTTCTTCTTTTTTTCTTCTTCTTGAGCTATTCGCTCAAGCATTGGTGATCGTTCGTTCATAAATATGTTTGCTAAATAATAATTTTTAGTTTTTCGCTTCTAGCTTTACGATTAGTATACTTCTTCTTTTTTCTCTTTCAAAAAACCGATCCAGTCCTCGAATATTTCAATAAATGCCTTAAAGGGCGCCTCCAAAATCACATCAAAGATAAATATGAAAACATTGATTTTGGGCAATTTTTTGGAAAACCAATATCCCACGCGCACCAGCGGAATGGCGAAAATATCCACGATAAATCCCATTACTCCCTGGCGTTTTTTTATTATCAAAAGCTCGGCCGCGTTTTGCCGCAATCGAATGGCGAAAAATGTGATGGTGCTTAGGAAAAATAAAAATATGATAATACTGACAAAGCTGAAATCAAGCCATCGATCAAGCGCATAGATAATCGTCCCGAAGCTCAAAAAATAAAGCGCTAAATAAAATACGGAAAATAGAGCCAAAGAAAGCCGGCCGCGCCGCGCATCCGCCCTGATGCGATTCGGCGATTTGGTATTGCCTCCCTCGTAAACAATCATCTTTAGGCCGTTTACAATCCTATCAGTATTTTTATCGCCGGGCGCCCTGATCCATAAAATCACGATGAACATAAAAATAGGATGAAAAAGCGAATTGATGATAATGGGCGTGATATTGGTGTGCCGTAAAATATACATATCAATCGGAAATTCCAAAATGATGCCCAAAAGCATTTTAGTGATAAAAATGTATAAAATTGCCCGGACAGCGCTCCGGCGCAATTTATTTTTGGTTGATGAATAGCGTTGGTCGCACGCGGCTCGCACCTTTTCTTCAAAGGCTTCGGGATCGCGCAAAACTTGTACTGCCGCTCCCGGATCATCTCTTATCACATCTTCCAATATTTGAAAAAGGACGCTGTAGCGTTTCATCACCGCTTTTAATTTTTCGGCCAAAGGATGATTTTTTTCCGTTTCAAACCGATCATAAATTTCATCAATATTTACGGCAAATTCTTCCAAAAGCTCGTCAGACGGCTCTTTCCATTCCGGAAACGACCTCATCCAAAGATCGTAATTTATCATCGCCTCATCAGACCGGACAAATGTGCGCCTGATGGCCATAAAAAATTGCAGGCTTCTGTCTTCCTCGGACATTTTTATCCTTTCCAAGACAACGCTTTTCTTAACCACCTCTTCCATTGCCGCCATCAAGCTGTCGTCTATCCCCTGATAAACCAATAGCCGGTCAATTTCCACGGCCGCCATTCCAAAAAACCATTGAAAAATTTCTTTTTGCTGAAGCTTTGATTCTTTTTTATAAACCAAATTGGCCAATCGGACATATTTGTCAATAATCGCCCTAATTTCGCCGATCTTTATTTCCGGCACCGTATTATTTTCAATGTAACCGGCGCGGATCAATTCTTTGATTAGCGACAAGGAGATATTTTCCGCCGTCCCGCCCATTCCCAATCGGCGCTTTAAAACGCGTTCCAGAGCGTTTTTGCGCAATAATTTCTCTTCCTTAAAATCTATTACATTGCGCAATTTTTCGTAAATATACGCCAAGTGGCTCACCACTTGATCAACCGTTATTTTTGCTTTATCGGAGAAAAGTTCGGGCAATTTTCCGGAATATTCAAAAGCGTCCAAAATCGGCTGAACGATCGGATCAAATCCTGTTTCTCTCGCTTTTTTCGCCGGTGTTGAAATTACCGGCACCAAAGGAATCATCATATCCCGCAGTAGAACTTTGACAGTTAATCTCTAATAAACATTCATTTATTTTAATGGTTAACTCCTCTAAATTTGTTTTATTTTACTTTATTTGCATACCCATACGGTGAAGTCAAAGTTTCACTGCGGGGCATATACACATTGTACCAGAAAACAACAAAAAAATCAACCCCGCGCATCTATAAATAAAAAATGCGCTCCAATGAAAGCATCAGAGCGCGATTTGAAATCAACTAGACGGAAGTTTTTATTTTATGGAAGGATCAATCGATAATTCAATTGGAGCAAGATTAATCGCTTTAATCTCTTCCAGTAATTTTAGCCGCAAAACGCTATCAATTTGCGCTTTTGAATCATCAAACCATTTAGCGTCAAAATTAAACGAGTAGTTATCTATTTTTTTCTCAGACGCAATCCCGACTAAAATATCATGAAAGTGCTTATTCATTGCCGGCGTAATTTTCCCATCAAATTCAACATGAATCGCTTTTTTCAATTCGTCGTCGTTTTTCCATTCCCGCAAAACCGTAAAATAGTCTTTCTCATAAACCCGATACTTAATCCCCGTCTTTAAGTCGTAAGAATGAGTATCATCGTTTATCAGTATTATTTCTTCCGTTGCTCCATTTAAATACACGCCTGAAACCACTTTGTACTTAAAGTGATTTATCAACCATTTATCCCAGACTAAAAAACGATCATTCCTCTGAAGCCCGACCCTAGCCACAAACTCGCCCGTATCCCGTTTAACCAAGATAGAGTCGCCTGAACCGCCCGCTGTCGTGCTGGAAAAAAAAGAAGTGCCTGCGTAAAGAGCCATAATCATCACCATTCTTGGGAGGTGTCGCCTCCTTTCTATCTGTCTCAACTCTTCACTAAGACTGCTGGTAGCGCCATCATCATATGTTACCCAATAGACAAATCCAACCGCTAACGCAAAAAGTGCGGAAAACAAAAATATTCCTAATCCATTGGAAAACGGCCAATTAAATCTCCAATACCAAACCAATTCTATTACCGCTGCAAAAAAAAGTCCCATCTGCCCGGCCGCATTATTTACAACATAATAGCAAAACCTATGGTAAGTCGATAGCGCGCACAATAGCACTTGACAAATACTTCCTTTCAACACTGCGAATCTGCTCGTCAAGATTAATTTCCTTTTGTTCCACCCTTCTTTCTTTGCCATCCGCCTTCCGAATTTTGCCATCTCCTCCACCTGCGGAACGCTGAAAGCGCTTCCC